>CAMYJN010000125.1 GCA_947258625.1 uncultured Polyangiaceae bacterium
AGGTAGCCAAGTATCAGACCATCAAGAAGATCAAGGTGCTCCCCGTGGAGTTTTCGGTCGACGGGAACGAGCTCACGCCGACCATGAAGGTCAAGCGCAACGTCATCAACGACAAGTACGCGAACGACATCGCCGCGCTCTATTCTTGAGCTTCGAGGGTGCGCGCTAGCAAGCTAGCGCCAACCGCATCCCCGGGCGAAGTAGTCTGGCCCGGCGTCCTTGCTCGCCTCGGAGTAGCGCTCCGGTCGCCGACGTTCGCATCTCCCTACCGAAGCTCTCGACGGAGCGCGCGCATCGCACGAACAAGGGACTCGGCCCCCCCAACGCCGCGTCCTCGAGAACACCCCGCGCTCGCTCCTCAGCTTGTTCGGGCCACAGGCCGTTGCTTCGCAAGAGCGACTCGGCTTCTTCTACCCACTTCGCCAGATCCACGGCGACGATCGTATCAAACCCGGGATCGCAGGTGAAGCCCGAACCGCATCGAGCCCGGCAGACAACGAGGGCAGGGCGCCCTGGTTGCCGGAGGCGGCGGTTACTCGATGGTGTTCTCCTTTTGTTGTGTGCCGTGGATGGCAGCTCTCTCATCGAAGCAGGAGAGCTGTCTCCAGGGCCCACGACCGGCGCGTGCGGGTGCCCTCTCGAACGGGCGAATTGGTCCATGAACCTTCGGGAGGGTCACACACGTTCTCGCGGCATTGTTTTGGTGGGCGCAGCCGACGGCATCCTACAGCCCGGTGTCCCAGAGGACCCGAACCGGCCTTCGGACCATGTGGTGGCACTCAACATTGTAGATTCCGTGGCCGTAGTACAGATACCCGGTTTCGGTGGTGGTCCCATCGGTGGGTTGGCTTGGGCTCAGCAGGCTTGGATACAGATACCAGGGCTCGCCGGTATTCGGGGTCTCATTGCGCGTGAGGAGCTTATTCCCAACCGTCCAGTTGATTCGGTCGAACGAAATCGAGTAGTAGAAACCGTCCGCAGATACGAACACAGCCAAGTAGGCGTCCAGCGAGACGTTGTAGCTGACGCTCGGGAACCCAGCCCAGAAAGCCGTGGAACTTGGACCACGAATGACGGGATCGCTGTTTCCGTCGATACCGGGCTCGTCAAAGCTGCCTTGGAAGTACTTGTGCCACGAACCAGGGGCGCCGTCGGATGAGATGGGAGACCGGGCTAAATGGATCTCGTCAGCGCCGGGAAACAGAGGTTGACCCCAATCGAGGTAGTAGAGGTAGATGAAACCGTCGCTTTCATCGACCAACGCGCACGGCCCTCCCGCCCCAAATGCACCCGGCCACGGCGGAGGTTCGGGCCTAGGCTGCCGGCCGGTGATGACCGGGCCAAGTCGCTGCCATGTCTGCCCCTCATCCGAAGATCGGGCAAGTCCAATCGTGGCGTAGTACCCGCCCTCCGGCCACTGGAACTCGCCGTGATAGAACATCAAGAGATCTTGGCCATCGGTCGCGCGAATGACGGATCCTGGCCCTGCGTAGTCGCGGTCGAAGCCCTCACCGCTGGGAGTCAGAGCCGGAACCGAGTTTCCGGCCTCCAGGTTCACCGGAGTCCAGCTATTGAAGTCCGCGGAAGTGAAGTGGTGCGCAACCCCGGGCCAGAGATGATAGATGTCATCGGTCTTGTAGTAGGAGACATGTTCGTCGGGTATGCAATGGAGACCCCACTGCCCGGCGCCAATCACGTCTTCCTGGTCTCCCGTGAACGCGATGTACGGCTCACGGCATACGCCCCCTCGGCACATCCCTGTGCCAGCAGCGCATGAGCTTCCATCCCGCATCGCCGGGTACTCGCACACCTGGTTCGCAGTGCACAGGTCGTCGGTGCATTCATTCGCGTCGTCACAGTCCGCAGCGCTCTCGCATTCAGAGGTGCCACCGGTTCCGCCGCCGCCGAAGCCACCCGAACCGCCGGTTCCCGCGATGCCGCCAGTTCCACCGGCGCCACCGATACCACCACTACCACCGGCGCCCGCCTTCTCGCTGCAGCCCATGATGCCCAGCGCCAACACGCAGAAGAATCCGAGTAGATAACGCATCACTGGCCTCCTCACTGCACCTCAACCTCCCCCACGTCGCACTTCGAGTCGCAGGCGGCTCTTGCTGAGACAGCGGAAGGGAGGATGCTAATAGGCCTTATTCCGTCCTGCACTGGCCGTCCTCGCAGGTGCCTGAGGTAAACCACCACGAACAGTAGGTCCCGTTGGGTTTGTCTACGTAGTAGCAGGTGCCGTCGGCCGGATCGCACTCGTCTTCCGTACACGGGTTCCCGTCTGAACAGCTGACCGCCGGCGCGAACACGCACCTTCCATCCCAACCGCACTCGTCGTCGGTACACAAATTGTCATCGTCGCACAGGACACCGTCGCAGAGGTGTTCCGCGCCGCACAGCCCATCAAGACAGGTGCCCGTAGTGCCGTCGAGGTTGCAGTCCCTTCCGTCGTCCACGGGGGCATGATGACAAGTCACCCCCAACCCCCACGTGCACCAGTCCCGGGTGCACACGTTGTGGTCATCGCAATCTACGCCTTCGCAGGGGCTTTCCAGACCTTCCAGAACGTCAAAGCATCCCACCAGCGGAACCGCGCCCAGGGCGCAGACACATAGAAATCCGAATAAGTACCGCATGACAACCTCCCGGTCCCAGCATGGACAACCTGTGTCGCCGGGGAGCGCCTGGAAATACGTAATTCTTCACCCGCACCGACGGCTGCACCTCAAAGGTCCCCGCGTCGCTCAGAACACGAGTCGCGACTGTGCCAGGTCCCATTGAACTCGGCGTTCGTCGCACTGCTTCTGCTCCTCTATTGGTACGGCTACTGGCCTCAAGCCGAGAGCCGCTTCACGCGAATCTGCGCTGCGCACCAGGGATGCCCGATCGCTCGAGCTCCTGAAGTCGGCCATGGACAAGACGCCGGCGATCTCCTCGGACAACCTGATGGTCGCGCAGCACATCTTGGAATACCGTAACCTTCATTCGTTGACCTCCGAGCTCAACGGCTTCCAAATCGATTTCCAAGACACGCTCGACACCCTCAATGCCCACTTCGCACCCGATCATATGGAAGCCCTGTGCGACACGCGGAAGGATGCGCGGAGCCATCCGCTCTACCACTACAACGGCTTTGACAAGCGCGCGGCCAAAACCGTCGCTGGCTTCCATTGCGTGTCCCTTCCGCACATATCGAAGGCCATCAACGCAGTGACCGAGAGGCGCGCGAAGCTACAAACCGTGCTACCGAAAAACTGACCGAACGCAACTCCCGTCAGCGCCGTCCGATACCCAACCATGCGCCGAAGACGATGGCGGTTCTACGAGACCGCCTCCGGCGCCAAGTCAGTCCAAGCGTTCCTCGACAACCTAACCGCAGCTGAGGCCGCCGAAGTGGTCGCGGCCATGAAAGAGGTCGCTCGGGAGGGCCTCCGTTTCGCTCGCCACCTCCCCGGCCATCGTGAGCCGTCTCGAGTCAGGTCACGACGTTCGTGTCTCCACCCTCGAGAAGTACGTGGCTGCCCTGGGCTTTCAACTCGAGTTCAAAGCCGTATCGCCGAGGAAGTCGGCGACCAAACCGTCACGTACACGGCGGGCCAAGAAGTAGCTCCAGGCCCCAGGCAGAAACAACAGGTCGCGCGGCCTGTTCGCTGGGGCGCTCGTGGTAGCCTGAGCGCATCATGCCAACCCCCGCTTCGAACCACGTCACCGCCAACGCACTCAACCTCCACTACCTCGAAGCAGGCCAGGGCACCCCAATCCTCCTCCTCCACGGCTTCCCAACCAGCTCCCACCTCTACCGCAACATCATCCCCAAGCTCGCCAAAACCCATCGCGTCATCGCCATCGACCTCCCAGGCTACGGCCTCTCCGACAAACCCCTCGACGCCCGGTACAACTTCAAGTTCTACACCAACACACTCAACGCCTTCCTCGACGCCCTCGACATCCCGACGACCAACCTCGTGGTGCATGATCTCGGCGGCCCCGTCGGCCTCTACTGGGCAGTCAATAACCCCCGCCGCGTGAACAACATCGTCCTCCTCAACACGCTGGTCTACCCAGAGACCTCGTGGGCCGTGAAGCTCTTCCTCCTCGCGCTCCGCACCCCGGGCCTCCGCAATTTCCTCGTGAGCCCAAAGGGCATCGTCGGCGCCATGAAGTTCGGCGTCGTTCACAAAGAACGCCTCAACCGCGAAGTGCTCACCCCATACACCGCGCCCTTCGAAACCCCGGCCGCGCGAAAAGCCCTCATCAAGGCAGGCTCCGGCCTCAGCATCAAAGGCCTCGCCCAAATCAAAAAAAAGCTCCCCGCCCTCGAAGCCCCCCTCCGCCTCATCTACGGCGAAAACGACCGCGTCCTCCCCGACGTCGCCAAAACCATGCAACGCATAAAACGCACACACCCCCAAGCCGAGCTCACCGCCCTCCCAAACTGCGGCCACTTCCTCCAAGAAGACGAACCCGAGCGAGTAGCGGAGCTCATCGCGGAGTTCTTCAACCGAGCAAACTAGCTCCGAACCCATCAGACCGCGCGGCCTGCCCAAATTCGTCTTCGCGCGTCTATTCATCACCTGCGCGTTGTAGACTCACGCCGTGCCAACCAGTTCCTTCTCCACGAGCCCCGAGGCGAAAGCGTTCTATCAGAGCCGCGTCGCTTCCTTTGGCTTGATCATCGCAGTCGCGGGGGCGATTGGGTTGCTCTTTCGGATCGTCATCGGGCTGGCGTCCGGGACGCTTCTCGAGAAGTTGGGCGAGCCGAGTTACTGGCTTCACGCGGCGGCCATCGTTCCGTGCTTAGCGATGTGGCTCGTCTGCCGTGGCGGACCGCGGCCGCTCAACACGGCGATCGCTGCCGAGACGATGGGCCTACTCCTGGCCTCGGTGGGCTACATCGGCATGGGGATGACGATTCCGCCGGAGGTTGGCGCCGATGTCATCACGGCGTTTGCGCTCTCGTTTGCCTTGTTCTCGCGCGCAGTCTTCGTGCCGAGCACGGCGCGACACACCGCCATGTTGGGTCTCCTCATCGGCGTCCCGCTGGTCGGCATGATGGCTCTGCACTACCGCGACGTGAACCCCGCGATGTGGCGCATGGTGGGTTACGACACCCGTGGTTTCGAACGGAGCACCATCATCATCTCGACCGCCCTGATGACGACGATGTGGTGGACGCTGACCGTCGGCCTGTCGAGCATTGCGTGTTATGTCATTCATCGCCTGCGGAGCGAAGTGAGTAGCATCCGAAGCCTCGGTCAGTACCAGCTCGAGCGAAAGCTCGGAGAAGGATCGATGGGCGTCGTCTACCAGGCGACCCACGGCATGCTCAAGCGCCCCACGGCCGTGAAGCTCTTGCGACCCGAGCTCGGCGGCCTCGAGGTGCACAACCTCTTTCGGCGCGAAGTGCAGCTGACGGCAAAGCTCACGCATCCGAACACCATCAGGATCTACGACTACGGCCGTACTCCCGAGGGCTTGTTCTACTACGCGATGGAGCTCCTCGACGGCGCAAGCCTTCAAGACATCGTCGAGGCCACCGGGCCTCAACCCGTGCCGCGCGTCGTCCATATCCTGCGCGATGTCGCCCTTGCGCTCGACGAAGCACACTCGGTCGGGCTCATCCACCGCGACGTCAAGCCGAGCAATGTCATGCTTGCGCGGCGGGGTGGGGCCGACGATGTCGTGAAGGTCGTCGACTTTGGGCTCGTGAAGCGCCTGCAAGACGACGACGACCCCGAGACGAGCGACACCCGTTCCATCAAAGGGACGCCACACTACCTGAGCCCCGAGGGAGTCAACACTCCGAACGAGGTCGATGCGCGAAGCGACCTCTATTCACTCGGCGCGATGGGCTATTACTTGCTCACCGGCCGCCCCGTTTTCGAAGCCGACACGGTGTTCGAGGTCTGCATGCAGCACGTGCAGGCCGCTCCCGCCCCGTTGAGTGAAGCGCGCGGTGAGCCGATCCCGAAAGAGCTCGAGCGGCTGATCCTATCTTGCTTGGCGAAGCGCAAGGACGACCGACCCGAATCGGCGCAGGCGCTTGCCGATGCACTCGACCAGCTCGACCTCCCACGTTGGACGCGAGCCGATGCAGAACGATGGTGGCAGCGCTACGGGTCTCTCGTCGAAGAGCAGCGCGACTCGATTGCGCCCCGAATCACGGGCCACACGATGAACGTAGTCATCGACGAGCCGTGGTTCGAAGGGGCGGAGAGCGTGCCTGGCAAGGGGTAGCCCAAAGCCATCCCTCCTAGGCCACCCTGGCCCGCATGCTCTTCTCATCATGATGTCAACGATTCGCGCCCGAGTTCGGAACGGCCGGGTCATCGTCGCGCCTCAGGCCTCGATTTCGAAACCAAGCCCACCCGTTCCATGCTAGCTACCCCGCATGCAGCGTACCGGCCTCCTCACCACCGTAGCCGTCGCAATCGTGCTCGTCGCATGCAGCAAGACCACCACGGAGCGCTTGCAGCTCCCACCGCTCGAGGTGGTTCCTAAAGTAGACCTCGAGCGCTACCTCGGCACTTGGTACGAGATCGCGAGCTACCCGCAACGTTGGCAGGAAGGCTGCACGGGAACGACGGCGACGTACACCCTTCGAAGCGACGGCGAAATCGACGTGCTCAACAAGTGTCGCAAGGGCAGCCTCGATGGCCCCGAGGATGTGGCAGAAGGAAGGGCGCGCGTCGTCGATTCCGAGAGCAATGCGAAGCTCGAGGTGTCCTTCTTCTGGCCGTTCTGGGGCGACTACTGGATCATCGACCTCGGCCCTGACTACGAGTACGCCGTCGTCGGACATCCAAGCCGCGACTACCTCTGGATCCTCAGTCGCACTCC
>CAMYJN010000126.1 GCA_947258625.1 uncultured Polyangiaceae bacterium
CGTTGAAGCAGTGGAATCCGCGTCGAGCCGCCAACCAAAATGACGTTGTCGAGCTGAGTGGGACGCAGGCCTGCGGCCTTCATCGCATCTTCACAAACGTCGAAGGTCCGGGCAACCAGCGGCTGGCACATGTGCTCGAGCTGCTGGCGCGTCAGCGCGTAGTCCAAATTGAGCGCGGCACCGCCGTCGCCGTAGGCCAGCTCCTCGACGCAGAGCTGAATGTCGGGCTTGTTCGAAAGCTGGATCTTCGCCCACTCTGCAGCCGCCCTGAGCCGTTCGTACGCTTGTACGTCCTGCCGAACATCGTAGCGATGAGACTCGAGAAAGCGTTCGATCATGTGGTCTGCGATCGCCGTGTCGACGTCATCGCCGCCCAGGAACGTGTCACCGGCCGTTGCGAGCACTTCGAAGACATCTCCGGCCAGCTGAAGGATGGTGATGTCGAACGTGCCGCCGCCGAAGTCATACACGGCGACCCGCTCCGTCGAGGTCTTGTTGTAGCCGTATGCGAGCGCCGCTGCGGTGGGCTCGTTGACGATGCGAAGCACGTCGAGCCCGGCCACGCGTCCAGCTGCTTTTGTCGCGCTTCGCTGCAGCTCGTTGAAGTTGGCGGGTACGGTGACGACCGCCCTGCCGCACTCTTTGCCCAGCGCTTGTTCGGCTACCTTTCGAACATGTCGCAGCACGAATGCGCTGATCTCACTGAGCGTGTAAGTCTCGCCGCGCGCTGCGACCAGCACGCCTCCGCTCGGGCCTTCCGACAGCTCGAACGCGAACCGCTCTTGCGCGTGTTTGACCTCATAGCTGCTAAACGGGCGACCGATCAGCCTCTTGACGGAGTAGACGGTGTTCTTTGCATCGAGCAGGCGCCGCTCCTTCGCAGGCGCGCCGACCAACACATCGCCACTCGGGTGAAATGAAACGACCGACGGGGTCAAAGTCACCCCGTCGCCATCCGCCAGAACTCGCGCTCCCCGCTGGCCTGCAACGGCAACCACAGAGTTGGTCGTACCTAGGTCGATCCCGATGACGGGTCCGCTACTCACACTCCCCTACCCCTCGCAAAACACTCCCCAAAATGCTCCCAGAAGGATAGCGTGTTGTTCTCGGGATTACACATTTCCAGTCGGGTTTGCGCTAATTCCCTTGAGGTTCTTGCGGATCTTCCGCGTCCACCACCTCGCCGACCTCCTCGTCCACCTCTTCGCCTTCGGCCACAGGCTCGACGTCGACGACTTCCTCCCCATCCCGCAGACGGATCACGCGAACGCCCTGTGTGTTGCGACCGGTTTCGCGAATCTCGCTCACCCGGGTGCGAATGACCTGGCCGCCGTTGGTGATCACCATCAGCTGGTCCTCCGGAGACACGAGGCGGAGCTTCACCAGGGCGCCGTTTCGCTCGGATGTGTCCATTGCGATGATGCCCTTGCCGCCTCGGTTCTGCATGCGCCATTCCGCGACCCGAGTACGCTTGCCGTAGCCGTTCGCACTCACAGTGAGAACCTGCTGCTCGCTCTCGTCCTCGATGATGTCCATGCCAATGACGAGATCGCCCTCACGCAGGTCGACCCCCTTGACGCCCATCGAGTCGCGGCCCATCGGCCTCACGTCCTCGATGGCGAAGCGAATGCTCATGCCGTCGGAGGTGCCAATCAGGACGTGCTGGGCCGGGGTCACGATTCGGGCGGCAAGCAACGCGTCGCCCTCGCCGATGGCAACGCCGATGATCCCCGTCTGACGAATGTTCGCGTACGCACTCAGGCTGGTTCGCTTCACCCGGCCCCTTCGCGTGCACGTCAAGAGATACCCCTCATCGACGAACTCGCGAATTGGAAGAATGGCGGCGACCCGCTCATCCGGCTCCATGCCGACGAGATTCACGACGGCCCTTCCCCTCGCCGCGCGGCTGGTTTCGGGAATCTGATACACCTTCTTCAGGTACGCCTTCCCCTTGTCGCTCAAGAACAGGACGTTTGCGTGGGCGTTGACGACGAAGACCCAGCTCACGAAGTCCTGATCGCGGGTATCCATGGCCCGAAGGCCCTTGCCGCCGCGTCCCTGGGCCCGGTATTCGCTGAGCGGGACGCGCTTGACATAGCCGGCGTGCGAGACCGTGACGACCACTTCCTCGTCGGGGACGAGGTCCTCAATCGAGATATCTCCTTCGGCTTCGACGATTTCGGTCCGCCGCGCGTCGCCGAAGCGCTCGCGGATCTCATCGAGCTCCTTGACGATGACCTCGTCGAGAAGCTTCTTGCTCGCGAGGATGGCCTCGAGCTCGCCGATCATGTCGCAGAGGCTGCCGTACTCGGTCGCCAACTTCTCCCGCTCGAGGCCGGTCAAACGGGAGAGCCGCATCTCGAGGATGGCCTTGGCCTGCCGCTCGGAAAGGAAGTACTGGCCTCGTGCCTTGGCCGCTTGGATCTCCGCTTCGGAACGGCCCGCGCGCTTGACGAACTCTTCGAGGCCGGTGAGCGGCAACTTCATCAGCCGTCCGCGCGCCTCCTCGGGATCTTTCGAGGACCGAATCGTGTTGACCACCAGATCGATGTCGGTGACGGCCATCCCGAGGCCTTCGATCAGCTCCCGTTGGGCTTTGGCTTGGCGAACGTCGTATCGCGTCCGGCGTACGACGACCTCGCGCCGGTGGTCGATGAAACGAAGAAGCGCTGTGCGCAGATCGAGGACCTCGGGACGCTGTCCCACGATGGCCAGGCAGTTGTAACCAAAGGTGCTCTGAAGCGCCGTCATCTGGTAGAGCTTGTTCAGGACGATTTCGCCGTGGGCGTCGCGCTTGAGCTCGATGACCACTCGCATGCCGTCGCGGTCCGACTCGTCGCGGATGTCGCTGATGCCCTCGAGCCGCTTGTCGCGGACCAAGTCGGCAACCTTCTTCAGAAGCTCGGCCTTGTTGACCTGGTATGGGATTTCGCTGATCACGATCATCTCGCGATCACCCTTGCCGGGAAGCTGCTCGATACTCGCGCGGGCCCGCATCACGATGCGCCCCCGCCCGGTCCGGTAGCCGAGGTGGATGCCCGCGCGGCCGTAGATGTAGCCCGCGGTCGGGAAATCGGGGCCCTTGACCCCAAGCCGCCCGGTCTCGTCGTCGTCCTGCATCAGGTCATCGACCGTGAGCTCGGGGTCCTTCATGAGCCGCACCGTGGCATCGACGACTTCTCGAAGATTGTGGGGTGGGATATTGGTGGCCATCCCAACCGCGATGCCGCCCGAGCCGTTGATCAGCAGATTCGGGATTCGGCTCGGTAGAACCAGCGGCTCACTTTCGGAGTCGTCGAAGTTTGGGCCGAAGTCTACCGTTTCCTTTTCGATATCGGCGAGCAGCTCCGACGCGAGCCGGTGCATCCGAACCTCGGTGTAGCGCATGGCCGCGGCGGGATCTCCATCGATGGACCCGAAGTTCCCCTGCCCGTCAACGAGCGGGTAACGCATGGAGAAATCCTGCGCCATGCGAACGAGCGCGTCGTAGACCGCGCTATCTCCGTGGGGGTGATACTTGCCGAGCACATCACCGACGATGCGGGCACTTTTCCGGTATGCACCGTTCCACTGCACCTTTTGCTCGTGCATCGAGTAGAGAATGCGTCGATGGACCGGTTTCAGGCCGTCCCGGACGTCCGGAATCGCGCGCCCGATGATCACGCTCATCGCGTAATCGAGGTACGAGCGCCTCATCTCGTCTTCGAGGGTGACCGGATGCTTTTGTGGAGATTCCGCCATGAACTACTGCTCCCACGCGTCGTTCCCCAGAGCTTCGACGCCGGCGCGAAGCTACCACGTGCGCAAGTCCCCTGCACGCGCTCTCAGGGCTTCTGAACCGCTGTTTTTTGGCTGCTTTCGAGGAAGTTTCGTAAACCCAAGAGCAAGGCCGGAGCGGAACGGAAAATGGACACTGCAATGCGCGATCTGGATCGGATCGAAGAGCGATCATCGAGCGAAGGGCGAGGCGTTTTGGCGCTGTCGGGCGTTGGCCTGGTCGCGGCGATTGCGGTCGTGGTGGCTGCGGTCGCCGCCCTTCCGGACGACGGCGAGTCGAAGCCCCAAGACCCCCTTCAGATGTTGGCCGTTGCCGAAGCAGAGGAGGCTGCGAAAAAGCCCGTCGACGAACCTGCGATCGACCCTGAGACCCTGAGCTTCCCAACGACCCTGGTCAGCGAGACACGGCCAGAAGTCGCCGCCGCCATGGCTGCCGCAGCCGCAGAGCTCGCACACCTCGACCCGCTGACCAAGCCGCCACCGCGTTCCGACATCGCAGCCGGCTTGCCCGCATCGGTCACGGCGGGTCCCGATCGAACCGTCGTCGAGATGGCGGCCGTACGCGACCCGTTGGTGGCCGCGACGGTTCCAGCGAACACGATCTCCGCGCCGGCCGGGCACGAAGGCCGCTACACCTTGCAAGTCATCAGCTATCGGGACGCCAACGAAGCCCAGGTGTTCACCAGCGCGCTACGCAAACGCGGACACGCAGCCTACGTCACGACCGGGACCGTCGAAGGCCGCGGCACCCACTGGCGAGTCCGCATCGGTCCGTTCGAATCGCGACAACAGGCGCAGGACTATCGGACGACGTTCGAGCGCGAAGAAGGCATGAACACCTTCATCGTTCGGAAAAAAGACTGAGCGCGGCAAACGGGGCGCGGAAAAAAGCGCGACACGGGGCTGCGTCGAACGGGGCGCCTTGCAAAGGTGGCCGGAGGGGCTTGGGGCCTGAGGCCACGCAAGGCGCCCCTCGGAGCTCGCGCCAATCGGGGGTGGTTGCTGTCTTGCCGCTTGTCACTCACACGTCGACTCCGCCCCATATCGCGCTTTTTTCCGCGCCCCTCCATACGGAGACAGGGCTAACCCGGCTCCCCAACGGCAGGCGGCAGCGCGAGCCCGAAGGGCGAAGCACGGCGCGAATGCGCCGGCAAGGCAGAGCAAAGCGAATGCCGCGCCAGGGAGGACTCCGGGTGGGGGCGGGCGGGGCGGTGTAAACAAGCCGTACCAGGCAACCCGCCCAAGACCCGACCCCCCCAACATCCGCGGCAGCGCGCCCCGTCCGTCGCACCCCCGCATCGCGTTTCGCCGCGCCCCGGTTATTACGACTACGGCAGCTCGTCCACCCAGCTCGGGTCCTCGAACCACTTCGCGCGAAGCGCGGAGAGAATGCCGGTGGCTTCGATCGCTTCGATGTAGTTGTCGATCAGGTTGTAGAAGCGCATGTCCTTGGCGGACACGGCAATTCCCATGGGCTCGACCGAAAGCGGCTCTGACAGGGTGACGAGGCCCGCGTCAGGATTGCGGAGGACGGCCAAGGCGCAGGCCGGCATGTCTGCGATCATGGCGCTGGCCTTGCCGTTGATGACCATCGACACGCCCTTTTCGTAGTTGTCCACGGCAACGAGCTTGGCCTTCGGGATGTTCTTTTTGACGAAGGCATGGCTGGTCGAGTTCTTCAACGCGACGAAGGTGACATCCCGCTGGTTGATGTCCTCCACGGTCTCTGCGCCGGCCAAGGCCTTCGATGTGGTGACGAGCGACTTGCCCGACAGGAGATACGGGCCGACGAACAGGAAGTCCTGGGTGCGGGCTGCAGTGATATCGACGCCGGACATCACCATGTCGACTTGGCCCTTCTTGAGCGCACCCAGAAGCTGTCCAAACGGCTTCTGTACGATCTCGAGCTCGAGCCCAAGCGCGTAGGCGAGCCCGTTGGCAAGGTCGACCTCCAAGCCGATCATCTGGCCGCTCTTGCTCTTCACGTTGAGCGGCGGCTGATTGGCAGACATTCCGACCCGCAGGGTATTGGTCTTGACGACACGGTTGAGCACCGGGGCCTGTGCGGTCACCGCGGAAGAAGCGAGCAGCAGGAGAGCGGTCAGCGAGCTGAGCGCCAGAAGTCGAATGCTACGGAACATGGAGCTTACCTTTCTTGGTAGTGAAGCGGGCCGCAGCCTACCTCAGCCAAGGTGTACCGCAACGCCTAAGAAGGCAGGACTCGCCCCTGAGCTACCGCAGCAAGTAGTTGCGCAGCGCTTCCTTGGCGACGTAGCTCGCCTTGATTCGCCACGTGGGCTCGTTGACGACGAGCGCGGCGACCGCGATTCGAGGATCGTCGACGGGCGCGTATCCGACCCACCAGTTGTACGTGCGGTGCGGATTGTAGCGGCTGAGTGTGCCGGTCTTGCCCGCGATGCTGACGCCGGGAAGGAAGGGACGCCCCTTGGAATCCCAAAACGCCTTCTTGGATGTTCCCTTCGTCACCGTTCGCGTCATCATTTCGCCGGTGAGACGCGCCGTGTGTCGCGGCAAGACCTGCCGAAAAGTCCGCGGCGCGTGCTGGTAGAGCGTCTCGCCGGAACCGCTTTCGATTCGATCGACGATCGCCGCATACGGCATCTGACCGTCATTCGCGATGGTCGATGCCAGCAATGCGCCATGAAGGGGGGAAAGCTGGCTGTGCCAGAACCCTGCAGCCATTCGCGCCCGCTCGAGGCGACTGCCGGGCACGTCCACCGGGCTTGGCGACACGGGAAGATCAAAAGGCAACCGCTGTCCGAAACCGAAGGCCGAAACGTATTGCGTCATCCGAGCCTCGTCGATGTGTCGGTCCGCAAGCTTCGCGAACACCGCGTTGATCGAATAGCCGAGTGCGTCGGCCATCGTCGCGCACCAGCGATCCCGTTTGGGGCTATCGACCAAATCGGCCGCCACCAGTCCCCGCATCCCTCCGCCGTAGCAAACCGAGGTCGAGCTCTTCACGCCCGCGTCGAT
>CAMYJN010000127.1 GCA_947258625.1 uncultured Polyangiaceae bacterium
CGGCTGCGGTAGCCGCACGGAGCGGGACGACCTCGTTCGCTTGGTGGTCGGGCCGAGCGCACCCTTCGTCGCGGTGGACCTCGGGCGGCGCCTTGGCGGCCGGGGGGTGTCGGTTCATCCTAAAAAAGCCTGCATTCGTTCGGCAACGCTGCGCGGCGGCTTAGCCCGGGCGCTTCGGGGCGTGGCTCAGGTCGAGCCAGAGACCATCGAGCGGATGATCGTGCAGCAGTTCGAGCGGCGTGCCCTAGGCCTGTTGAGCTCTGCCCAGCGCGCGCGCAGTCTGGCGGTCGGCGCGGACGCGGTTCGTTCCGCATTGAAGGCAAATCAGGGGGATCTGTTGATCCGCGCGAAGGATTCCCGTGGTCGAGGCGATGAGCTCGCGCGCGCGGCAACCGCGCTTGGTTGCGCGACGGCCACTTGGGGGACAAAGGCGAGCGTAGGGGACGCGTTTGGTCGATCGGAGCTTGGCGTCGTCCTGGTGACGGATCGGGGTATCGCTCGCGCTGTTCTCGATTGCCTGTCGCATATCGAGGCCCTATCGGAGGATGGATGACTAAGGTTCGAGTCTACGAGGTCGCCCGGGAGTTGGGGGTCGAAAATCGCGACCTGATCCAGCGGATTGCGACCCTGGGGATTCAGGTGCGCAATCACATGAGCGTTCTGGATCCGGTCGAGGTGGACCGCATCAAGCGATCGCTCGGCAAGGACCGTAGCGAGGCGATGGTCGAAGAGCGAATTCGGCCGACGGTCGTGCGCCGAAAGCGCCGCAAGAAGACCGAGGAAGCCGAGCCAGCGGCTGCAGAAGCGCCGACGACCGGGCCAGCCGAGGAGCCCTCGTCAGAACCGGCTGCGCCAACTGCTGCGCCGATGAGCACACAGGACCTCGTCGCCGAGCCCGAGCCTCCGAGAGACGAAACGCCTGCGTCGGAGGCGCCAACTCCGGTGCCGCCCGCGCCGCCGCAAGAGCCGCGCACAGCCAAGCCGCTCCCGGAGCAAGAGCTTCCCGAAGAGCCCGGCGAGCAGGGTCGCTTCTCTCATGACGCTTTGCCGCCCGGCGTCATGCGTCGCGGCAAGGCGAAGGCCCCGAGCGCGACACCACTCTCGGAAGGCGCCCGCCGACGCATCGTCGCCGAGCACGCCGCGCAGCGCGAGCAGCATGCACCAAGGCGTCGCGAGATTCGAGGGCGCTCTTCGATCGGTCCCACTGGCCGACCGCAGGGACGCCCGGGTAAGAAGCGTCTGCAGCCCGGCAAGAAGCCCAAGCAAACCGAAATTACGGTGCCAGGCGCACAGAAGCGCGTCATCCGAATCGAAGACAACGTCCAGCTTCAGACGCTCGCGCAGCGCATGAGCCTCAAGGCAACCGAAGTGCTGATGAAGTTGATGGAGCTCGGAGTGTCGGGCGTGCACATCAACAGCACGCTCGACGCAGACACCGCCGCGGTGTTGGCCGGCGAGTTCAACTACGAAGTCGAAAACGTCGCGATGAGCGAGGACCAAATCGTCGGCGATGCACGCGGCGAGTTCGAGGACAAAGCCGGCGACCGAGCGCATCGACCGCCCGTCGTGACGGTCATGGGTCACGTTGACCATGGTAAGACCTCGCTTCTGGACAAGATTCGCGAGGCCGACGTCGTCGCAGGCGAAGCGGGCGGCATCACGCAGCACATCGGCGCCTATCGCGTGGACACCAGTCGCGGGACGGTCGTGTTCCTCGATACACCGGGCCACGAAGCGTTTACCGCGATGCGTGCCCGCGGCGCCCAGGCAACCGACATCGTCGTCCTCGTGGTGGCCGCCGACGACGGCGTCATGCCGCAAACCAGGGAGGCGATCGCTCACGCACAGGCGGCCAAAGTTCCGATCGTCGTGGCGGTCAACAAGATCGACAAGCCGGAAGCGAATCCGGACACGGTCAAGAACGAGCTCGCCGCCTTGGGCCTGCAGCCAGAGGACTGGGGCGGAGACACCGTTTTCATTCCGTGCTCGGCCATCACGGGGGAAGGCATCGACGGCCTCCTCGAGAACGTTCTACTGCAGGCCGAGCTCCTCGAGCTCACCGCAAACCCGAGCATCCCAGCCGAGGGTGTCGTCCTAGAAGCATATCTCGACCGTGGCCGAGGTCCGGTCGCTAACGTCCTGATACGAGACGGTTCTTTGGATGCAGGGGACTATGTCGTTGCCGGTGGCTCTTGGGGTCGCGTTCGCGCGATGACCGACGACCGCGGCAGCCAGATTGCCAGTGCAGGTCCTGCCACCCCGGTCGAAGTGCTTGGTTTGGCGGAGCTTCCTGCGGCGGGCGACCTCTTCTACGAGGTGACCGACCAGCGGAAGGCCCAGCAAGTGGCCGGGGCGCGGAAGAAGCCTGGGACTGCGAGCGCCGCACCCACAGGCGGGCTTCGTGGTCTCGATCAATTCCAGGCCATGATGCAGACCGGGGATGTCCAGGAGCTGCGGCTCGTGGTCAAGGCCGACGTGCAGGGTTCGGTGGAGGCGCTCCAAGGCGCGCTCACCGACCTGGCGACCGAGAAGGTCAAGGTCAACGTCATTCATACCGGCGTGGGCGGCATCACCGAGAACGACGTGATGCTCGCGAGCGCATCCCAAGCCATCGTCCTCGGCTTCAATGTGCGGCCCCAGGGCAAGGCCTCGTCGACCGCCAAGAAGGAATCCGTCGAGATTCGAACGTATAGCGTCATCTACGAGGCCATCGACGAGGTGAAGGCGGCGATGAAGGGCCTCCTCGCGCCGAAAATCGTCCAAGAGGAACTTGGCAAGGCCGAAGTTCGCCAAACGTTTGGCATTCCGAAAATCGGCACCATTGCGGGCTGCATGGTCCTCGAAGGAAAAATCAATCGCGGAGGCAAGGCGCGTCTCGTGCGTGACGGCGTTGTCGTCTGGGAGGGTGCGATGGGCTCCCTTCGACGCTTCAAAGAAGACACGAAGGAAGTTCAGTCTGGGATGGAATGCGGCATCGGCCTTCAGGGCTTCAACGACATCAAAGAGCAAGACATCATCGAGTGCTACGAAGAGAAGCAGGTCGAGGCGACTCTCGAGTGAGTTGAGCGCCGAAAGGTCTGAACATGGTCGTCGGCGTTTGCCAGATTTCGCTTTCCTTGCCGGGAGTAACCTCGCTCAAGGCCAAGCGGTCGATTGTGCGCAAAGTGCTCGACCGGACCGCCAACCGCTTCAATGTCGCCGTAGCTGAGGTCGGGCAGCAGGACGCGCATCGGCAATCCACGCTCGGCTTCGCAGTGGTTTCGGGTGACCGGCGCCATGCGAATTCGATGCTCGATGCGATTGCGGAGTTCGTCGAAGGGTCCGCGGACACCGTGATCCTGAATCGCTCGATGGAGCTGGTGTCTTTGGGTGAGCTCGGGGACTGGACGGGCTGAACGATGGCGCAAAAAGGTTTTCGAAGGGCAGATCGGGTTTCAGAGCGCATTCGGAGTGAGCTGATGGAGCTCATGCTTCGCGGAAGCGTCCGCGACCCAGCCGCCAAGGACGTCGTGGTGTCCGCCGTGCGAATGACCGACGACTTGAGCATCGCCCGAGTATACGTACGCGTGCTCGAAGAGATCGACTCCGACCGCCAAGACCTCGTCGTCGAAGCGCTTCAGCGAGCGAGCGGCTTTCTTCGCCGCGCGATCGGCCAGCGGCTCCAGCTGCGACACGTTCCGTCGCTCGAGTTCTACTGGGATGAGGTGGTGGACTCGGCGCTTCGCATCGAATCCATCCTAGACGAAATCCGCGAGGAGCCGAACACCGGATCGGAGGGTTCCAAGTGATCGAAGAGGTGCTGGAGACAGCCCGTAGCGGGGAGCGTTTCTTGGTGGCCTGTCATCGTCGCCCGGATGCTGATTCGCTCGGCTCAGCGCTCGGGTTGATCAAGACCCTTCGCGCGATAGGCAAAGAGGCGACGCTCTTCATGCCCGAAGCGATTCCGGAGTCGCTGCTCTTCTTGATGGACGGCGAGCAGGGGCTTGCAGCGATCCCGCCGGGCACGCGCTTCGACGCGACCTGGGTGATGGACATTGCGGCCAAGGCGCTCCTGCCGCCGGGCTTCCCGAGCCACGAGGTCACGGGTCCGGTCATCATCATCGACCACCACCATGCCCATGACGACGTCGGCGACATCGTCTATCGGGATACCAGTGCCGCCGCCACGGGCGAGGTCGTCATTCAGATCATCGAGGGACTCGGACTCGAGTCGATTCCTGATGGATCGGCAACCCCGATCTACGCCGCCATCGTGTCCGACACCGGTGGCTTTCGATACGCAACCACGAAGCCCGCGACCCTGCGCCTGGGTGCACGCCTCATCGAGGCCGGGGCGGACCCTTGGCAGGTGGCCTACCAGTTGTTCGAGCGTTGGAAGCCGGCACGGCTTCGACTGCTCTCGGCGATCATTTCGACGCTCGAATTCGCCTTTGACGGCCGGGTCGCGATCATGCGCGTCACGCGAGAGATGCTCGAGAGATGCGGCGCCGACGACGACATGGTGGAAGGCATGGTGAACTACGCCCGTCGCGTCGAAGGCGCTGAGATTGGGGCCTTGCTCTGGCAGTGGCCCGTTCACGACGCCAGGGGCGAGCGCCTGGAGACCAAAATCAGCCTTCGCTCGAGTGGCGATACCGATGTTTCGGTGATTGCGGCAGCCCTCGACGGTGGGGGGCACCGTGCCGCGGCGGCCACCCAGCTCGACATCTCCATCGAAGAGGCCGAGAAGCGGTTGCGAGCCGAGCTCGCCAAGCACTTCGGATGAACGGGGTCCTGATCGTCGACAAGCCGGCCGGATGCACTTCCCATGACGTCGTGCAGCGGGTTCGGAAGGCGATTCAGCAGCGGTCCGTGGGTCACGCTGGCACGCTCGATCCGTTGGCAACCGGCGTCTTGGTCGTGGCGATAGGGGAGGGGACGAAGCTCGTTTCGCACCTGCAGTCGGACGACAAGCGTTACGAGGTGAGCATCGCACTCGGCGCGGAGACCGATTCGCTCGATGCAGACGGCGAGATCACCGACAGGGCCGACGTGCCGACGCTGGATCGGGCCGCGGTGGAGCGGGCGCTGCAGCCGTTCATCGGGCGCTACCCTCAAACCGCGCCCAAGCTGAGCGCAATCAAGCTTGGCGGTACGCCGCTTCATCGCCGGATGCGCCGTGGCGAAGAGGTTGAAGCCCCCGTGCGCGAGGTCGAGCTTTATGCGGCAAACGTCGTCGGGGTCAGTCAAGACACGATCGTCCTGCGGCTCCATTGCGGCAAGGGCTTCTACGTGCGTTCGCTCGCGCGCGATCTCGCCAGGGCCCTCGGGACGCTCGGGTACGTGAAGGACCTGCGCAGAACCGCGAGCGGCCCGTTTTCAATCGACTCGGCGCTCTACGGCGACCAGATGACCTCCGAGGCGATCGAAGGACGATTGATCCCGTTGAGGCAGGCCTGCAGCACTTTGCGGCGGGTCGAGCTCAACGACGACGGTGTGGCCCATGCCCGTCACGGCCGGCCGATCGGTCCGGAGGTTATCCTTAATCAGGGCTGGCGGGAGGCTTCGACTGAGGAGCCGCTCGCGCTTTTCGCGCCGGACGGCGAACCCATCGCCCTCGGCCGGCGGGTCGACGAGGGGATTCGGGTCGTGCGAGGGTTCGCCGCCAGTGCCCCGGATGTGGTAGGTCGCTGACGTGGAGCGCACGCGCTACCTCATCATTGGAGCGGGCGTCACCGGCCTCGCGTTTGCTGATTGGCTCAGAGACGACGACTACTGGGTCGTCGAAGCCGAGGATGAGATGGGTGGCTACTGCCGGACCGTCGAGCGCGATGGTTTCATCTGGGACTACGCGGGGCACTTCTTCCATTTCCGCAGCCCGAAGATCGAGACGTACCTCATCGACCGGATGGGCGAGCAGGAGATCCTGCGCGTGAAGCGTGACAGCCGGATTTGGTACGCCGACCGTTACATCGATTTCCCGTTCCAGAAGAACATCCATCAACTTCCCGAGGCGGAATACGCGCAGTGCCTACAGGACCTGCACGACAGGCCCAAAGAGAAGGGCGGCAACTTCAAGGACATGCTGTATGCCCGCTACGGGCGCGGCATCGCAGAGAAGTTTCTGATCCCTTATAACGAAAAGCTTTACGCCGTGAATCTGGCCGCGCTGGATCCCGACGCGATGGGCCGTTTCTTTCCGCATGCTAGCGTTGAGGAGATTCTACGAAACGCCGACGCCCCAAGCGTCGATGGCTACAATGCGACGTTCACCTATCCAAGAGGAGGCGCGGTCCAGTACGTCGAGGCCATCGCCCAGGGGGTACGAAGCGACCGAATCGCCCTGAGCGAAAGGGTCGTGAGCATCGACCTCAACGCGAAGGTCGCCACGACGAACAGTCGGCAGATCGCCTACGACGTTCTCGTCAATAGCGCCCCATTGATATCGCTGCTCGACATGTGTGGGATCGAATACGACTCGGCCGTCTTCAGCCACAACAGGGTTCAGGTCTTCAACCTGGGGTTCGACAGCAAGGGGCCGACCGGCGTCCATTGGATCTACTATCCGCAGCGCGAAATCTCGTTCTATCGCGTCGGCTTCTACGACAACATTTTCGATTCCGATCGCATGAGCTTGTACGTGGAGGTCGGGGTGCCCTGGGACGTTGAGCTCTCACCGGACGACCGCGGCGCCTTGAAAGCGAGGGTGCTCACCGACCTCCAGACCTGCGGGGTACTCGAGAATCAAACCCTCCTCGCCTCCCAAGACGTCCTGC
>CAMYJN010000128.1 GCA_947258625.1 uncultured Polyangiaceae bacterium
GTCGCAGCCGCCTGCGGTCAGCTAGCGTTCCACGGCTCACCCCGAAGAACGGGGCGCGGCGCCCTTGTCGTCGACTCGGACTAAAGGCCGACTCGGATTAGAGGCTGCCGCGCGCCTTGAGCGCTTTGACGATGTCCGGGCGTTCCTTGTCCATGTCGTCCGGGGTTTTGATCGGCTGAAAGCGGGCGTCGGGCCCATGCCGTTCGACACGCAGGAAGGCCGAATCGAGAAAAGAGGTCAGCTCGCCGACGAGGCGTTCGAACTGCACGGCGGGCTTGCCGTCCACCGTCTTGTTGACGGCGAACCAGGTCAAGGGGAACTCCGCGTCGATGGCGGTAGCATCGAGCACGAACGTGTTGGTGTTGAAGACGGGGATTCGCTCTTGGTCGAAGTCTTCCGGGAAGCGAAAAGCCTCGACGATTTGAGCCCGGCCGTCGACCCGTGCGGGAGCGCCGCCTTTGTCGCCGGGCTCTTTGGGTGCCATTTCTGCGGTAAGCGCCGCTCCGAACTCCAAATGGGCACCGATGATGGCAGGGTCGAGCGTTGCGGTCAGATTGTCGACGTTCGACATCATGAGCACGCGCCCGCCCCGGTCACGGAACGCCTTCAGGATGCCAGAGCGGCGAAGTGCAAACGTCAGGTCCCCATGCCCGGGGGCGTGCGGAGAGAGCGCGCCCGAGTTCTCTCGAAACAGCTCTCCATCGGGCGCGATACGCAGCGAGATGAACTGCGAGAAGGTCTCGATCGGAACGCGCTCGGTGCTGAGCGGCTCGGCCATGGTTTGGATCGCTTCATCGGTGGCGAAGCTCGACATCAGGTAGACCGGGACTGTAGCGTCGGCGCGCTCCGCCACGGCTGCGATGTCCTCGAGCTTGAGTTCGAGGAACGACTTGCCGTCGAGGACCTCGACAGCGGCTTTGACGACGCCCCCGAAGCGAGTGGCCATCCCCCCTGCGAGAATGACCGCCGCGACTTCACCACGCCGCATCGCTTCCTGACCGCGCTCGGTCAGGGCCCGGCGCAGGTCACTCCCGAGCGGGGGCAGTGCTTGGAGGTCGCCTCCCTCGGGCGGTTCGACCTTGCCCGTGATCCGGTTTTGGGCCTCTCCGAGCTCCCCTCGGAGCATCTGCTGTTTCAGCTTTTCGAACGGGATATCCTCGAATCCGTACCGTTGAAGAAGTTGGGCGGTTGCGGCGTCTATTTCTCGTGAGTTCATCAGAATTGCCGAAACCCAAGCACTTTCCACGCGCTCTGTCGAGCGGGCCGCGCCTGCTCCGCAGCGGGGGGATGACGGAACGCCCAGAAGGACATACAGATGAAGGAGGACCCATGATTTCCCTCGTTCGGTTCGTTTCGCTTTTTGCGCTGGGCGCTGCGGTCGCGCTGACCGCGCCGGCGGCCGCCGACTACGAAGGCGCAGACGGTTACGGCGGGTCGACCGGCTATGGGTTGGATGTCTCGCACGACGGCTACCAGCGAGAAGCTCAGACCGTCGAAACGCCCGACGCGACGACCTACGTGATCATCGAAGCCGAGGACGGGACCACCGAGATCGTCGACGGCGAGACGGTGATCGTCGTTCAGGAGCCCGAGCCTTTGGCGGCGACGGAGCAGGCACCGCCGGCTCCGCAGACCGTCGTGGTGGTGCAACCCGAGGTGCAGTGCCCCGGGGCGATCTGGGTCGACGGCTACTGGGCCTATAGCAACGGCGATTACCTTTGGGTCGACGGGCACTGCGTCGTCGAACGAGTGAACTATGTCTTCGTCCAGCCGCGCTGGGATTTCTACTCGAACGTCTGGTGGTTCGTGCCCGGTTACTATCGACCATGGGGTGTCTATGTAGGCTTTGGCTACTACCGACCCTGGCACTGGTACCCGCCGTATTACCATGCGTATTACCGCACGCGCTATCCAGTCCCGGTCAACCGAGGCGTGCCCTATCGAACCACCACCGTCCGAGCGAGGTCGCCCGCCGTGCGTTCGAGTCGAGGGGTCGCGAGGCCGACCGGCTCGGCCGGACGCGTGCGCACGACGCCGACGCGCACCCAAACGGTGACCCGGGCACCGAGCAGGCGAACAGGAACCGTGACCCGGGCACCGAGCAGGCGAACAGGAACCGTGACCCGGGCACCCAGTGCGCGAACAGGAACCGTGACCCGGGCACCTAGTGCGCGAACAGGAACCGTGACCCGGGCACCCAGCACTCGGACCGGAACGATAACGCGCACGGGGCCTAGCACGAGCCGCGTCGACTCGGTCAACCGCGCCCGGACGACGCCCGCGAGAACGACGGTCGTCCATCGGCCTCCCGGCTCGGCCGCACCAACCAGGGCGGTCGGTCGCTCCGGCGGAGGTCCGACGCTCACGAGCTCGGTCCCGCGATCGAGAGCCAATACCGCCGTGGTAAGGCAGCCACGCGTGAGCCCCTCACGCACCAGCAGTGTTGTAAGGCGACCGGCATCGACGCCTTCACGGGCTAAGGTCAACCGCCCCGCAAGCAGCCGTCCGAGCTCGGGCCGCGCCAGCAGCGTCCAGCGCTCCAGGCCCAATTCGTCACGGGGTGGAGGCGTCAGCCGACCCAGCTTCGGCGGGTCCCGTCCGAGCATGAGCCGGGGCGGAGGCTTCGGGAGGCCATCCTCAGGCGGTTTTGGTCGGGCCCGGAGCGTACCCACCGCCCGCAGCCGTTAACCCCTCGTAGACTCTTTGCTAGGCAGCGGGGGCAATGTAACCCTATAGAGGGAAGTGCATTTAACCCCCTAGAGCTTCCGTGCGTCGACGTTACAGAGAACCAGTCGCCATCGCCTTCGCGCTTGCGTTGATCGCATCGCTGTTGGTGCACCTTCCTGTGTACGAGGTTCTTGGCGATTTGGCCGACCGCATCCGGCTCCAGGAGGAAGAGGCGCGGAAGGCCGTCACCTTCGAGCCGGCCGAGGTGGACTTCGAGGTGCCAGGCAGCGCGGAGCCTCAGCGGCGCAAGAAAAAGGCCGCACGAGAACGGGAAAAGGCGAAGCGCGAGCGCCTAGCGAAGGCGGTCGAGGCGCAGGCGCGAGCGGAGGCCCAGCAGCAGCAGAAAGCGCCGCCGCCCGAGCTCACATCGCCACAAGCGGTGCAGCAGCACAGCACCAACCCCGATCTCGCGCCGGACAACCCTCAGTTCATCGCCGAGGAGAACAACCGGGTCGAAGAGCAAACCGTCGCGCAAGTTCGCAGCATGATTCGCGACGACGCGCTTCCGTCGCCCGGGTCACAGCAGAAACCCTCCGATACCCTCGAAGAGCAGGGCAACTCGCGGGAGGAAAAGATTGCAGAGCTGCGAAACAAGGAGGGAAGCGACGCGCGCAAGGTCACCGAAGAGGAAGCCCAGCGCAAGCGCCCCGACAAAGCGATCAAGGCAGACCCAATCCAGGCCGAACGCGTGAGTCGCCAAGCACCGGACGGACAGCGATCGAGCGACGCCGGCGACCGTACGGCACAGGCTGCCGAAGACACGCTTACGATTACCGATCCCTCTGGGACGTTTAGCATTCGACGACCGAGCAACTCCGCACAGGGCGGTGGCGAACGGGCCAAGGGTAAAGGCCCGGGCGGCAAGATGGCTTGGTCGCAGTTCGAGGCCGCTGTGGGCTCGGAGAAGCTCAATGAGGATCGAAGGGCGTACCTTGCGGAGCGCAAGTCGTCGCAACGCGGGATCGCGCGCGAAAAGACTTGGAATGAATTTCGCGCAGCGATCGAAAACTACGTGCCCGGCGTGAAGCGCGGCGCAACGACGGCGCTGAACGCGGCGGCATCGCCTTTTGCGACCTACATCGCGGCGGTGCACCGACGCATCCACCAAGAGTTTGCGGACCGGTTTCTCCGGAGCCTGCCGATCGGCGGCAGCCCGTATCAAGATCCGACGCTCATGACCAAGCTCGAAATCGTGCTCAATCGCGACGGCTCTGTGCATCGGGTTGGCGTCGTCCGATCGAGCGGGCTCTTGCCGTTCGACTTCGGCGCGTTCAACTCGGTGCTCCGCGGGCAGCCTTACCCGCCGGCTCCTTCGTCGATTCTCAGCGGCGACGGGCGGGTCTACTTCCACTGGGGCTTCTATCGAAACCAGCGTCAGTGCGGCACGTTCAACGCGGAGCCCTACATCCTGCCAAATCCGCGAGGTTCGACGGGGCGCAAGGACGGTCTGACCGATGCGCCAGACTGGGACACGGTCGTTCCGGGAGATGCGAAGCCGACGTGGCGCACGCGCGAAGAGGAGTCGCAAGAAGACGACGAGCCCAAGCGGCCTCCGCAGAAGTCGCCGCCGGCGCAGCCGAAGGAGCAGGAAGAGAAGGCGCCCACCGTGCCGCCTCCACCCCCCGGCGCCGGCCTCGGATGAGCCGAGTCCAACGAGACGCCGAGCTGACCGCCCGCGTCAAAGCCGAAGCCAAGGGGCTTGGCTTCGCGCGTGCGGGTGTGGCCGAGGCTGGTCGACTCGACGAAGAGGGCGGGCATCTCGATGCCTGGCTCGGCGCCGGGCATCACGGGCAGATGTCGTGGATGGCGGAGACCGCGCCTGTTCGAAAGGACCCGCGCGATCCGAGGATGCTCGAGAACGCCAAGAGCGTCATCGTGATGGCGGCGCCGTATCTTCGGCGCAACCGCTACGAAGGGCCGCCGCCGGCAAGGGTCGCCAAGTACGCGCTCGGCCGCGACTACCACAATGTGCTCGGCAAGAAGAGCCGCAAAATAGCCCGCTTGCTGCAAGAGGCGGGCTTTGCAGCGCGGGTCGCGGTCGACTCGAAGCCTTTCTTCGAGCGCGCTTGGGCCGAGCGGGCGGGCCTCGGGTTCGTGGGCAAGAACTGCTGTCTCATCGTCCCAGGGCTCGGCTCGCACGCCTTCCTCGCCTGCGTCGTGACGACCGCGCCACTGACCGCCGATTCGCCAATGGGGCGTCGCTGTGGAAGCTGCACGCTCTGTCTCGAGGCTTGTCCGACGCGGGCCTTCAATGGGCCGCGCAGCCTCGACGCGAGAAAGTGCATTTCGTATCTGACGATCGAGCATCGAGGGCCGATTCCTCTGGCACAGCGGCAGGCCCTCGGACCTTGGGTCTTCGGCTGCGATGTCTGCCAGGACGTCTGTCCCTACAACCAAACTTCCGGTGCAACCGAGGGATCGCTCGAGGCGTTTGAGCCGGCCGAGCGTTGGGATGGGTTCGAGGTCGCCAGGTTTCTTCAAATGAGCGACGACGAGCTCCGTGCCTGGGCGGACGGCTCGCCGGTGAAGCGCGCTCAGCCGGAAGGTTTGGCCCGCAACGCAGCGGTCGTGTTGGGGAATCGCGGCCGGGAGGCTCATCTTCCGGTGCTCGAAGACGCGCGCCGGAATCATCCGTCCGAGGTCGTCCGACAGGCGGCGGACTGGGGCACGGTCGAGCTCAGGCGTCGTCTGGCTGCCGCAAAATAGCTTCGAGCGATTCGAGGAGAGGGGTGAGCCCTTCCTGGGTGGCCGAGCTGATCGCGAATACCTGGAAACCCCGTGGCTCGAGCGCTTGGCGGACCGCCTCGTAGGCTTCTTGTGCTTCGGGCAGGTCGCATTTGCTGACAGCCACGACCATCGGTCGCTCGAGCAAGCTCGCATCGAAGCGGCCGAGCTCGGACATGAGCGCGTCGAAATCCGCCACGGCATCGCGCTCGGGGTCCGGGTCCACGCTGAGCATGTGCAGAAGCACTTTGGTTCGCTCGACATGCTTGAGAAAGCGGAGTCCGAGGCCCGCGCCTTCCGAGGCTCCTTCGATGATGCCCGGGATGTCCGCGATCACGAATGTGCGGTCGACACCGAGTGAAACGACACCGAGGTTGGGCACCAGGGTCGTGAACGGGTAGTCGGCTACCTTGGGGCGTGCGCGGGAGACGGTGGCAATGAACGTGCTCTTGCCGACATTGGGGAATCCGACGATGCCGACGTCGGCGAGGAGCTTCAAGACGAGCCGGACTTGCTTTCGTTCGCCGGGTGTACCCGGGGTGGCCCGTCGCGGTGCTCGGTCGTGCGGCGTGGCGAACTTGATGTTCCCGCGTCCGCCACGGCCGCCTCGTGCGATCACCATCTCGGCGCCGGCCTCGCTGAGGTCCGCAAGCAGGGCCTGGCTCTCCTGGTCGTAGACTTGCGTCCCCACCGGGACCTGGATGCGAATGTCCTGACCCGCCTTGCCAAACTGGTCCTTGCCGCGGCCGTCCTCGCCGCGCTCGGCTCGAACGATCTTGCGGAATCGGAGGTCGAGCAAAGTCGAGAGCCGATCGTGTGCGACCAGGATCACACTCCCCCCGCGCCCGCCGTCCCCTCCGGATGGACCGCCGAGCGGAACGAACTTCTCGCGCCGAAATGCGATGCAGCCATTGCCCCCGTCACCCGCGGCGACCTCCAGGGTCACTTCATCGACGAAATCCACGCTCGTCCGTACGTCGCCGTGATTGCGAGGGCAACCGACTTGGTGCTCGAACAAATCGGTGGGATGCGTACACTGCGCAGGTGCGGAGTGCTCACGGCGATCCGGAATCGGGGTTTCAAAACGCCACGTTCATCCAAGCTTTGGCGGACAAGAGCTTGGAAACAGTAGGGTTAACCGAGGTCTTGAGTATTGCGCCCGCGGACGAGGCCGCGCGGGCGGCGCTTGCCGGCCACCTCAGCGACCTGCGCCGCTCGGCGGCCGAGCTTGGTTTCGCGCATCTCGAAACGGCCGTGGCCGAGGCGTTGACGAGGCTCGAACGGGAGGCGTTTGGGC
>CAMYJN010000129.1 GCA_947258625.1 uncultured Polyangiaceae bacterium
CTTGCGTGGCCTCAGGCTTCAAGCCCCTCCGGCCACCTTTGCAAGCCGAGCCGTTCGACGCAGCCCCATGTCGCGCCTTTTTCCGCGCCCCGGTCCTTACGCGTTGCCGATACTTCGCACGTTCGGCACCACGTCAAACACCCCGCGGCGTTTTGCTTTCGCGAGAATGCGCAGCGCATCCCGGTAGCCTCGGCGGAGCATCTTTCGGGCGTGCATGCGCGACGTGAATGGCAGGCGCCCGAGATCCGGGGACACGACCAAGACTTGGATTTGCGGGTACATCTTGTGGATGAGGTCGATGCCGCGCTTTTCTTTTTCGTTGAGGATGATGTTCAACGACTGGCGGACGACCGCAAGGCCACCCTGATGGACCAGTGACGGGCTGCCTACCCGACCGACGTGCGGACGGTAGACGTTGGAGATGATCACGACGTCCGCTCCGGCTTCCACGGCCAGGTCGATGCTGAGTGTGCGAACCACCTCCCCATCGATGTAGAAGCGATCGCCGATGCGATACGGGCGGAAAAGACCGGGAATGCAGGTCGAAGCAGCAAGCGCCTTGCTGATTTGAACGTCGTCGCGGTATCCGCGACCAAACACCACTCGACCGCGGCCATCGACGTCGGCAGCCGTCACCATGAGGTGCTTTTCGAGGTCACGGAAATCGTTGCTGGGCAACTGCTCGGCTACGAAGGCCTCGAAGCGGTCGATCGAGAAAAGGCCGCTGGTGAGATAGCCCAAGCTCCGCCGCTGCTCCTGATTTGGCAAGCCGAGGAAATACCGGGCCTTGAGCGGCGGGTTCTCGAGACCTCGCTGCCAAAAGGGGCGAAACCAGTCGATCATTTGCTCGGGCGTGTAGCCCTCGGCATAGAACGCGCCCGCAATTGCTCCGGCTGACGCGCCGACGCAGATGTCGGCCTCGACGCCCAGCTCCTGCATCGCACGAAGCACACCGATGTGGGCCACGCCCTTCGCGGCGCCACCTGAACCTACGAATGCAACCCGCGGTCGTGCCATCTGATCCAACCGTGGCACAGGTCGCTCGCCTCGTCGACACGCGATACCGCTGGGGGTGGCCGCTCAGGGAACGCTGACGGGCGCCGCCGTCGCGGCCTTCTTCCCGAGATACGCCTCTCGCGTCACTTCGCGAAGCAGTGGCCTGGCGTCGCGTGAAAGGGCGGATCTCGGCCATTTCTTGATCAGGAGCTTGAGCGCATCTCGCGCGGTGTCCAGATCGCCGATGTCCCGGGCGCAAAGCGCTACCAACCACCAGCCGTCTGCTTGGAGCGCAACGTCGGTCGTTTGGTCGGCCACCTGTTGCGCATAGACGAGCGCCTCCGCCGAACGCTTCTCACGCCGCAACGACAGGGCCAGGCTCTGCTTGACGGCTGGAATGTGGGAGCCGTTCGGGTGCCGCTCGAGCGCCTCTTCGAATCGCTTGATCGCTTCGGCGTGCTTCTTCCCTTCGGCGAGTGCTAGCCCCTTCTGATACGCCTCGAGCGACAGATCTTGCCGGAACTGCTGCTCAAAATCCCGGAACACGGCGGCCTCCGCTGGGGACAAGGCCTCTTTGGCCATCGCCGGGTAGTCGCGAACGACCTCCGTGCGTTTGCGGGCCCGAATCAGATCGTAGTACTTGGCTGCCTTTGCGGCCGCAGTTCCTCTGTCCGACGCTCGACGAACTTCGTCCCCCAGATCGTTTCGGAGCTCTTCGGCGGCTGTTTCGGCAGCCAGCTTGTCCGATCGCATCGCCCCGGTCTGCGCGTCGAAGTAGAGCTTGAGGCCTACGAACGAAAGGACGCCAATCACCGCGATTGCGACGCCGCTATTCCAGTTGAGCCGCCTCTCGTAGCCGGCCTGACGCTTCGCGATTGACTTGATGTCCGCGCCGAGGGCATTGACTAGATTGTTGGTCTTGATGATCAGACCACGGCTTTCGACGATCTCTTTTTTGATCTGACGCACCTCGTCGTCGACATCTCGCATGGAACCCGGAGTACCGCTGACCCGCACGGGAGGCAAGGGCAAGCGCTTGACGGGGCCAGACGGGCCGCCTACAAGCCGAGCCGTGGAGGTTTCCGTGAGGCTTCGCCTTGTCTCTTTGATCGCGATTTCGATGATCGCAAGTTGCAATGCACTGGCTGACTATGCGCTGGTTGGTAGTGCCTATGTACCCGCCGCACACGGCGAAATCGACATTGAGAAAATCGACAGGCAACAGATTCTCGTCACGGTGATTCTGGACCACCTCGTCCCAGCAGAAAAAATCGAGCTTGGGCTGACGCATTACATCGTTTGGTTCAGCGCTCCAGGCGAGCTTCCCGTGCGCCAGCAGGCGCTCGAATACGACGCCGGGGCCCAGACCGGCCGCGCCTCGATTCCGACGAGACTGCGCGAATTCGAGCTTCAGATCACCGCCGAGAAGGGTGACACTCCCAATCAACCGAGCGACCTGGTTGTCGCCTCCCAGCAGATACGCGAGAAGTAGACTCATGGCAGACACCTCCGACATCAAAAAAGGCTTCAAGATGCTCCTCGACGGCGTGCCGTTCGCCGTGGTGGATCATCAGTTCGTGAAGCCGGGCAAAGGGCAGGCGTTCATTCGCACCCGCCTCAAGAACATGATGACGGGCGCGGTGATCGACCGAACTTTCAAGAGCGGCGAGAAGCTGGACAAGGCCGACACCGAGGAACGTACGATGCAGTACCTCTACCCTGAGGGCGACGCTCGGGTGTTCATGGATACCCGGAGCTACGAGCAGTTGTCTCTGACAAACGAACAGCTTGGCGAGAACGTGCACTACCTCCTCGATGGGACCGAAGTCGACGTCATGCTGTTCGAGGGTCGCCCGATCGGCGTCACGCCCCCGACGTTCGTCGAGCTACTGGTCACCGAGACGGAGCCTGGGTTCAAGGGAGACACGAGCAGCAACACCACGAAGCCCGCGACCCTCGAAACAGGTCTGCAGGTAAACGTGCCGTTGTTCGTCAATGCAGGCGACCGGCTGAAGGTCGACACGCGGACCGGCTCCTACGTGGAACGCGTCAAAGGCTGAGCGCCAAGTGCCAGAGCCCGCTGATGTCGCAGTGGTTCAGGTATTGGAGCTCCGCGCCGCCCTGCTGGCGGGGATCCGACGCTTCTTCGCAGAACGCGACTTCATCGAGGTAGAGACCCCTGCCATCGTGCCCTCCCCGGGGCTCGATGTGCATCTGTCGGCGTTCGAGGTACGAAGCTACACAGGCGAGCGCGTCGGCTGGCTCGCGACGAGTCCAGAATACCAGATGAAGCGGCTTCTGAGCGCCGGCGCAAAGCGTATCTTTCAACTCTGTCGAGGTTACCGTAGCGAGGAGCAGGGCAGTCATCACGAGCGTGAGTTCACGATGCTCGAGTGGTATCGCGCGGACGCGACATCCGACGACGTAATCCGTGACACCGAGGAGCTGGTCGCATTCGTCGCCGGCTCGCTGGACCAACCCGCCCCCGAGGTTCAGCCACCTTGGCAGCGGATGACGGTCGACGAAGCGCTCCAGTTCCACGCGAACCTGACGCTGGACTCGCTGATCGACGACGAGGAACGCTTCTTTCGAGTTTGGGCCGAGCAAGTGCAACCGCGTCTTGGGAATGAGCGGCCGATCGTCGTGACGGATTGGCCTGCGTCGATGGCGTCGCTTGCGCAGCTCAAACCCAATGGGATGGCAGATCGCTTCGAGGCGTTCTTCAGTGGGGTGGAGCTCTGCAATGGCTTTGGCGAGTTGACCGACGCCAAGGAGCAGCGGCGACGATTCGAGCGCGATCGGGCAGAGCGCCGAGCGGCCGGTCTCCCCGTCTATCCCATCGATGAGCGCTTATTGGCCGACCTCGAACGAGGCATGCCCGAGAGCGGTGGCAACGCGCTCGGCGTGGATCGCTTGCTGATGCTGCTGCTCCGCGCGGCCTCCATTCAGGCGGTCATGCCCTTTCCCAAAGAGCGACTCTGACGATCGAATCCAACTACGCACGTGCGAGAAGCGTGCGGCGTTTTACGTCTCGTGCTCGACGGCCTTTGCCCGCTCCCACATCGCGTCTAGCTCGGCCTCGTCGTAGTCTCGGAGGCTCTTGCCATTCGCTTGTGCTGCGAGCTCGCAGTGCCTGAAACGCGAAGAGAAGCGATTCAGCGAGGTGCGGATCGCGGCTTCCGGATCCAAGCCTTGCTTGCGGCCGTACGTCGCGAGCGCGAACAGCAGGTCCCCGAGCTCGTGCTCGAGCGCGGCCATGTCCTGGCTCTCGGCAGCTTCGTCGAGCTCCCTGAGCTCTTCGTCGATCTTCGCGCGGGGACCACCGGCGTCCGGCCAATCGTAGCCGACCGCGCTGGCCTTCTCCCCGATGCGGACGGCGCGCAAGAGCCCCGGCAACGCCACTGGAACGCCGCTCAGGGCGCCGCGATCCTTTTTTTCTTTCGCCTTGATCGCTTCCCAGCTGTTGATCGCGCCACTGGCATCGTCCACCTCTTCGTCCCCAAACACCCAGGGATGCCTGCGAACCAGCTTCTCGCAAATCGCATCGACCACGCCATCGATGTCGAACCAGCCCTTCTGGTCGGTCAGCGCAGCCTGGAAAACGACTTGTAGAAGGAGGTCCCCGAGCTCCTCGCGGAGCGTCTCCGGGGTGCCCTGGTCGATCGCATCGACGACTTCATGTGCCTCTTCCAGCACGTACTGGCGAAGCGTTTCGAGGGTCTGCTCTCGATCCCAGGGGCAGCCGTTGGGACCGAGGAGGGTGCGCATCAGCTCTACGAGGCGCGTTAACGACTGACCTTGTTCGCTCACCACGCGGCTCTAGCACAGGCGGTTGACTCGCCCCAGGAGCAGGCGTCATGGTCGCACGTCCATGGCGTACGCAAAGAGCGCAGTCAGCTCCCAGCAAATCATCGACGCAGCGATCCGCGTTCTCGCACGCCAGGGCTACGCCAAAACCAGCTTGCTCGAGATCGCCAAAGAGGCCGGCATGAGCAAGGGCGCCCTGCACTATCACTACCCGACCAAAGAAGCGCTGATTCACACGGTGCTCGAGACCGCCTGCAATGCCGTTCAAGCGCGTACGATGCAGGCCTGGTCACCTTCGGACAACCCCTTCGCGGCGCTGCGAAAGTCGCTCGAGGAGCTTTGGTCGACCCGCGCGGAGCGCAGCGACGAAGCCCTCGTGGTCGCGGACCTGCTGGCGCTGAGTCTGTCCGACGAAAGTCTTCGTCCGAGGCTGGCTGAGTTCTACGATCTCGGCGCACAGCAGATACGCGCCTATCTCGAACAGAACTTGATCTCGCTCGGCCTCGAACCTCGAATCTCCCTCGAAATCCTGCCCCGGATCGTGATCGGGCTGCTCGACGGCTTGGTGATGCAAGCGTTCGTCGACCCCGATGCCCTGTCTCCCGATGAAGTCGTCGACGCCGTGCAAACGATCGCGATTTCGATTTTCACCGGAGGCTCCGGGAAGTGAGCGCGCTCGACTCCGTTCGCGCGCAGGACGGTGCAGTGCTGGCGCTCACTCGGGCCCGTGAGCATGGTCGTCTGGCCTCGGCTTACCTCTTCGACGGGCCGAGCGGCGTAGGCAAAGAGCTCACCGCCCTTGCACTGGCAACAGACATCGTCGCTTCGGGCGATCCACACATCGTCGAGCGAATCGAGCTCGGGGCGCATCCCGACGTGCGTGTCTTCGGACCGCGCGATGAAGGCAAGCGCAACATCCAAGTCGAAGTCCTCCGCACCGAGATTCTCCCACTCGCCCAGTTCGCGCCCTTCGAAGCGGCAGCGACCTTCTTCATCTTCCCCGAGGCGGACGTGTCGTTTCCAGTGTTTCAGCCCGAGGCGGCCAACGCCTTGCTCAAGACGCTCGAAGAGCCCCGCCCCAACGTGCACTTCATTCTCACCTCGGAACGCCCGGACTCGCTGCTACCAACGATTCGTTCGCGCTGCCAACGCGTTCGATTCGGACGTCTTCCTCAAGCGGTTCTCCGCGACATTCTCAGCTCGGAAGGCGTCCCCGAAGATTGCATTGCGCCCGCCATCGCGCTGAGCGGAGGCCGGGCCGACGTGGCGTTGGCCCTGGCGAGCGATGGGGCGGTGGACACGCTGAGCGATCTGGTGTTCTCGATCGACGATGCGATTCGGAGCTCCGGCCCGGGCGCACTGGTCGAGCTTGCCGAGCAGTTGGCGCGTCGGGACGACCTCGAGCTCGCGCTACTCACTCTTCAAAGCTTCTACAGGGATCGCGCAGCGACCTCGCTCGGCCTCGTTGCAGAAGGGTTGGGGTTCTCCGAACGCATAGAGGAGTTGCAAGAGCGAGCGGCGCCGATTTCGTCCACCGCTGCTGCTGCGCGTGTCTCCCTCATTCACGACTGCGTGCGATCCATGCAAAAGAACGCCAACAAGCAAGTTGCGCTCGACTCCTTGCTCTTTGGTCTTCGAAATCTGCGCTAGCTGGCGTCTCGGCCGATATTGGCTAGTCTCGGGCGCGAAATGGCTCGTCCCTTCTACGTCACCACGCCGATCTACTACGTCAACGATCGGCCCCACATCGGGCACGCGTACTCCACCGTCGCCGCGGACGTGGTGTCGAGGTACCAGCGCCTTCGCGGCAAGCCCACGTATTTCCTGACCGGCTTGGACGAGCACGGGCTGAAGATCGAGCGCCGCGCGAAGGAAGAGGGGCTCGCCCCACGGGACTTCGTCGACCGAATGGCGGCGCCGTTCCGACTCGCCTGGGAAGAGCT
>CAMYJN010000130.1 GCA_947258625.1 uncultured Polyangiaceae bacterium
GGAAGCGCTTTCAAAGCTCCGTCCGGTGTTCGCGGCGAAGGGCAGCGTCACGGCGGGCAACTCCTCGCCCCTTTCAGACGGCGCGGCCGCGGCCATCGTCATGAAGAAGAAACGGGCCGAAAAGCTCGGCATCACGCCGATGGCGATCTTCAAATCGTTCGTCACGGTCGGCGTCGACCCGTCGATCATGGGGATCGGTCCCCTCCCGGCAGTCCAAAAGCTCCTCCGAAAGAACGACCTCAAGATCGACGACATCGACATCTTCGAGGTCAACGAGGCCTTCGGCAGCCAGGCGGTCTACGTCCAGAAAGAGCTCGGCATCCCAAACGACAAGCTCAACGTCAACGGCGGCGCCATCGCCCTCGGCCATCCACTCGGATGCACCGGCGCCAAGCTCACGGCCACGGCCCTCCACGAGCTCAAACGTCGTGGCGGCAAATACGCCGTCGTCACGATGTGCATCGGCGGCGGCATGGGCGCAGCCGGCCTCTTCGAAGCACTCGACTAAAACGAGAGGCTTGTACTCAGCCGGGACTCGCGATGGCGTTGCGATCTTTGCCGGAGCTTCGGCATGATTACGAGTAGTTAGGGGGGTGGAGAGTGTCCCCGGCGAACGCGGCGCGGTTGGTCGCGAGAATTTCCCCTTCCGGGGTTCTCTCGAGTTCGGCGGGCACGTTGGCACCGCGAAGTGAGCTCAGGGTCGACGTCGCGCGAAGGAACTGGCCCGCACCCTTCGACTTGCCGATCTCGGGCAGAACCTCTCCGTCTTCGGCCACGAGCGTTCCGTTGACGACGACCGCCGGCACGGCCGCGGGGTTGCGGCGGACCAGTCGAATGTAGTTGCCGAGCTCGGGAATTTCTTCTTCGTGGATTTCCTCGACGTGGTAGTCGAGGTGGGCGGGGTCGATGACGACCAAGTCCGCGCGTTTGCCTTCTTCGAGGGTGCCCGCTTCGATTTGGAACCAGTCGCCGAGCTCGCCGGTCAACTTGTGGACGGCCTTTTCGAGCGGCATGACGGGCTTGCCCCGCTGCTCTGCGTCTTGGAGGAACCGGAGCATCCGAAGCGGGAAGTTGTAAAACGCCATGTTGCGCAGGTGCGCCCCGGCGTCCGAGAAGCCCAGCAAGCTGGAGTCGCTGTTCATCATCGCCGCAAGCGGCTTCGGGCGGTCGTTCCCGGTCACCGTGTACCAGCGCAATTGATTCCCGTGCTCGATCAATAGATCGAGAAACGCGTCGACCTCCGACTTCCCTTGCATCGTCCCGATCTCGCGGAAGGTCTTACCCACCAGCGAGCTATCTGGGCAGTCCATGACCGTCGCTTTCGCGAAGTTGCGATGGAACACCTTTGGAATGAACGGGTTGTTCCACTGGCGGTTGAACGTTCGCCGGTAGCCCTCGTCCTGGAAGAGCTTGCGGCGCTCGGCCACCGTCTCCAGGTGAAGGCCGGCCGCCCCCGCGCCGAACTCTTCGAAGACCACGTTCTCGAAGCCGTCCGCCCACAGGTCGAACGGAACCGGCAAGAACTGGTACCGGAACTTGCCACCCAGCAGCCTGTTGACGAGCCAGCCGAGCCCGCTCAGCGCCCGCCAAATCAAGCGGTTCGAGCGGATGTCCATGATCGAGACGACGCTCGTCTTCAATGCATCCCGAACGAAAAGCCCAGCGCTGAACGCCGCATAGATGAAGATCTGGTACTTGGTCGAAATGTTTGGAATCGCCTGCAGGTTTAGGCCGCGCTCGCGGACGCCACGGACCATCCGTCGAAGCTCCTTCCACGACGCATAGGTCGAGGGCAGACACTTGCTGCGAAAACGATCGCCGCCCATCTTGTCCCAATAGAGGCCGTTGAGGGAGAGCCCGAGGAAGCCGGCTTCGTAGCCCTCTTCGATGACCTCTTCCATCTTTTCGAGCTCCGCTTCGGTCGGCTTCGCCTTTGCATCGAGGGCGCGCTCGAGGCCCATCGCCTGCGCGCGAACCGCCGAGTATCCCACGAACGAAGCCACGTTGGGGCCGAGCGGCAGACTGTTGAGATGCTCGACGTACTCCGCGTGCGTCTCCCAGTTCTTTCCCTCTTTCATGATGGGGAGCAGATGCTCGTACGGGATTGCTTCGACGCGCGTGAACATGTCGGCGATGTCGGTCGGGTCGCCCACCGCCGCGCTGAGCGAGCAGCTCCCCATGAACACCGTCGTGACGCCGTGGCGCAACGATTCGTGGAGCGAGGGCATCGCCTCGACCTCCGCGTCGTAGTGCGTGTGGATGTCGATGAAGCCGGGCATGACCCACTTGCCCTCGGCGTTGATGACCTTCGCGCCCGCGGGGGCCGGAATCTCTTCGTCGGTGATCTTCACGACCCGGCCGTTTGAGACCTTCAGGTTCTTGTTCGTGGCGGGGCCACCCTTTCCGTCGAAGAAGAGCCCGTTCTTGATGATGATGTCTTGTTCCTGCATTGGCGTGCTCCGGTTCCCAAGCTGACGTGGGCGATGCGGTGACTGGATGATGGCACCATCGGGCAGAAGCGACTTGACTTTTCACGACAAACTTTTATCTTTTCGCGACTGGAGGCCTGCTAATGTCCATGGTTCGCGCATCCGCCCTGAGCGGGTACCGAGAGCTGGTGAACGACCTCGGCGGCCGAGCGGAACCTCTGCTCGAGCGGTTTCGAGTCCCGGCGTCCGCTCTGAGCGAGCCCCAAGGCTTCGTGAGCTACAGCTCTCTGATTCGACTCTTGGAGCAGAGCGCCAAGGAGCTCGACTGCAACGACTTCGGCCTCCGTCTTTCCACGCGGCAGGACCTCGGGATCCTCGGTCCGCTCGGGGTCGCCGTCCGCAACTGCGAGACCCTGGGCGAAGCGATGCAATGCGCGTCGCGCTACATGTTCGTCCACAGCCCAGCGATTTCGTTCACGCCCCACGTGGCCGAACGGAACGACCGCGTCCTGCTGGTCTTCCAGATTCTTCTCGACCAGAACGTCGGCCCCGCCACGCAGGTCACCGAGCTGAGCCTCGGGCTGGTCGCGCGGATCATCGCCATGCTCACCGAGCAGGCGGAGCCCCTCGTCGCGGTTCGGTTCCGGCACCGACAATGCTCCCCGATAGCGCGCTATCGCGCCTACTTCGGAGCGCGTGTTTCGTTCGGGGCCGATGTCTCTGCGGTCGAGTTCGACGCCGCCAAGTTGGCGCTCCGGATTCACGACGCCAGCCTTCAGCTCCGAGAGCTCGCCGAGGACTACCTCGAACTCCGGCACGCCGATCCACACACGCCTTTTTCGATCCGCGTGCGCCTCGTCATTCAGCGCTCCCTCGGCACGGGCGCAGCGTCCTGCGTCGATGTCGCATCGGCGTTTGCCCTTCACCCACGCACGCTGCAACGTCAGCTTCGCCGGGAAGGCACGACCTTCGAACGACTCAAGGACGAGGCGCGATCCGAGCTCGCGCGCGGCTACATCGCCAACCCGGACCTTCCGCTATCCCGGGTCGCGGCCCTCCTCGACTACAGCGAGCAGTCCGCCCTGAGCCGAAGCTGCCGACGCTGGTTCGGGCAGGCGCCTCGGCAACTCCGAGCTGGGCAGCTGAACCGTTAGGGGACGCGACGCGCGCTACCAGCTTCCGGTGTTCTGCATCGATGCCCAGGGTTCTTTCGGTTCCAACGCCTCGCCGCCCTGGAGCAGCTCGATGGAGATCCCGTCGGGCGATCGAACGAACGCCATGCGCCCGTCGCGCGGAGGGCGATTGATCGTCACGCCGCCGTCCATCAGGTCACGACAGAGTTTGTAGATGTCTTTGGTTTCGAACGCGAGGTGACCAAAGTTGCGACCGCCGGTGTACTCCTCCGGATCCCAGTTATAGGTCAGCTCCACCAAGGGCGACGCCTCACTGATGCCCCGCCCCTTGTCTTCGGGCGCCACCAAGAAGATGAGCGTGAACCGCCCCGTTTCGCTCTCACGACGCCGCTGCTCGACCAGCCCGAGCTTATTGCAATAGAAGTCGAGCGACGCATCCAGGTCGCTCACGCGGATCATGGTGTGGAGATAGCGCATGGCCAGAGCATAGCGCCGCCACTGACGCTGTCACTGTCGCTGTCGCTGTCGCTGTGACTGGCACTGACACTGGCGCTGGCACTGGCACTGACGCTGGCACTGGTGTGGTGGGGGGTGGTTGGTGGGCGTGGGGCCTGGTCAGGTTTTGTTACACCGCCCGCCCACCCCCACCCCTAATCCTCCCTGGCGCGGCATTCGCTTTGCTCTGCCTTGCCGGCGCTTTGCGCCGGGCTTCGCCGTTCCGGCTCGCGCTGCCGCCTGCTGTCTTACGAGGGCTTCGGTTCCGCATTTCCGGGCACTTGGATATGAATGGAGGGGCGCGGGCTCTAGCGGCCGGAAAGCCTCCAGGACATCGCGCAAACCTCGTCGAGCGCGATGTCCACCTTTGTGACCTTCGAGCTTGGAACGTAACCGTAAGCAACGACGAGCTGAAGACCGGCGCGCACCTCCTTGGCCGAACCGCATGCCGAAGCGAATCGCGCTCTGGCCGTCCCCGCATCGTTTCCATCGGCTTCGGCGATGTTGAGAACGACGCTGTTCATCGCCCGATGGATCTGGTCGCAGAGCGAACGATCCCGCTTGCGAACCACCGGAAGTACGGCACGCAGTCCCCCCGCCGCCTGAAGCGCCCGTTGCTGAATGATAAGTCCCATGAGTGATCTCCTTTTGGCCCGTGAGTGGGGTTCCCCAGAAGGGCGAAGCCCGACCCCACTCACGGGCCAAAAGGAGATCGCGATGACCCAGTCACATCACAGAGGCACTGGCGCTGCCACTGACGCTGGCACTGTCGCTGCCACTGCCACTGGCACTGCCACTGTCGCTGCCACTGCCCCTGTCACTGTCACTGTCACTGCCACTGGCGCTGGCGCTGTCACTGCCAGTGGGCCAGACTCCGGCCAATGTCCAACGACTACGAAGCAATCGTCATCGGCGGAGGCCCCGGCGGCTACGTCGCTGCCATTCGACTCGGTCAGCTGGGCGTGAAAACGCTCTGCGTCGAAAAGGAGGCGATGGGTGGGGTTTGTCTCAACTGGGGCTGCATTCCGTCCAAGGCCCTGATCGCAGCGGCGAACCTCGCCAACAAAGTGCGCAACGCGGGGCACATGGGCATCACCGTGAAAGACCTCGAAGTCGATGTGGCCAAGATGCAGGAGTGGAAAGAGGGCATCGTCAAGAAGCTCACCGGCGGCGTGTCGAGCCTCGTGAAGGGCAACGGCGGCACCATCGCAATGGGCACGGCAAACATCACCGGACCCAACTCCGTCGATGTGACGAGCGCGGACGGAAAGCGCGAAACCTACACGGCGAGCAAAGGCATCATCGTTGGCACGGGCACGCAGATGATCACCATCCCCGGCTTCGAGCCCGATGGCGATGTCGTGATCACCGCGCGCGAGGCGGTGAGCCTTCAGAGCGCGCCGGAGAGCATGCTGATCATTGGCGGCGGCGTGATCGGACTCGAGCTCGGCATGGTATATCAAAAGCTCGGCACGAAGCTCACGGTCGTCGAGCTGATGGACCAGCTGCTGCCGGGCACCGATCTCGATCTGGTTCGCGTCGTCCAGAAGCATCTCAAGAAGGATGGCGCCGACATTCATCTGAAGAGCAAAGCGGTCAAGCTCGAGAAGAGCGGCGGCCGGGCCAAAGTCACCATCGAGACCGACGGTAAGGAACAAGTCGTCGAGGCCGAAAAGGTGCTGGTCGCCGTCGGTTTCAAGCCGAACTCGTCTGACCTCGGCCTCGAAGGCGCGGGCGTGAAGCTCGATGAGCGAGGCCACATCGTCGTCGATGAGCAGATGCGAACTAACGTGCCGTCGATCTACGCGATCGGCGATGTGGCCGGGATGCCCTACCTCGCGCACAAGGCCTCCAAGGAAGGCGAAATCGCCGCCGAGGTCATCGCTGGGCACAAGTCGGCCCGCGACTATCGCGGGATGCCGGCCGCGATTTTCACCGACCCTGAAATCGCAACGGTCGGGATGACCGAGAATCAAGCGAAGGCCGAGGGACGGAAAGTCAAAGTCGGCAAGTTCCCTTTCGCGGCATCCGGCCGTGCCATGGCCGTCAGCGAAACCGACGGCTTCATCAAGGTGATCATCGATGAAGCCGATCATCAGCTGCTCGGCGTTGCCATCGTCGGCCCCGAAGCGAGCGACCTGATCAGCGAATCGGCGCTCGCCATCGAGATGTGCGCGTTCGCCGAAGACGTCGCGCTCACCGTGCACCCCCACCCCACCCTCGGCGAAGGCGTCATGGAAGCGTTCAAACATGCCTTGGGCGAGGCGATTCACATCATGAATCGCTCGTAGGCCCGTGCTGTTTTGTCGCCTCGGTACCATCGACTACGCCGAAGCGCATCGTCTTCAAAAGGAGCTTCAGCGCAAACGGGTTGGCGGCGAGATCGGCGACATCGTCTTGATGCTCGAACACCCGCCGGTATTGACGATGGGACGCTCGGCCAAGGCACAGCATGTCCTTGCAACGCCTGAGCTCCTAGAGGCGCGCGGGATCCCGGTGCACGAAGTAGGGCGAGGCGGAGACGTGACCTATCACGGCCCGGGGCAGCTCGTGGCGTATCCGATCATCGATCTCAAACCCGACCGGAAGGACGTGCGGAAGTATGTGGCGTCGCTCGAAGAGACGATGATTCGTACCTGCGCTGACTTTGGTT
>CAMYJN010000131.1 GCA_947258625.1 uncultured Polyangiaceae bacterium
GTTTTGATACACTTCGCCGAGCGTGGATTGGCGCGGGGCCAAAGTCGCAATTCTCAATTGATGCGTTGCCTCCGCACGCGCTTCGGCGGTGAAAGAATCGCCACTGATCAGGAGGCCTAAGACCAAGAGGAGAAAGATGCTGCGCATCGGGCATCTAACCACGAATGAGTAATGGACTACAAGATGGGAATCGCGAGCCCCCACCGTCGCCGCGTTCAAGGGCCTAGTGGCAAATCCGTGACGCTCAGCGACTCACAGAGGGGCAGCCGCTTGTCGTGTAGCACGAACGCATCGCTCCAGTCGGTCGACCGATCGAGCAGCGGCTGGTTGCCCATCCTCATGACTTCCGTCCCCAGAACGGCGATTCGATCGCGTTGCTCTCGAAAGAGCGAGAGCCACAAGACCCACTGCTCGCGCGGAAAAACATCGGCAATGTGCTTGTATTTGCCACGACCGTTCTCGAGCCATTCGTCGAGGAAACGTATCCCAAATTCGGAAGCACGAATCATCATGAAGCCGCAATTGGGCGGGCGCAGCGTGCGGGCAGAGACGACGCCTCGCAGGCTGAGCGGCATCGGGACACCAAACCGTCGCGAGCAATCCTCGGAGATCAAAAAATCTTTCCCTGGATGCGCGAGCACGAGGTCGGCGAGCTCCTGCTCCGACTTGTTGACGACGGTGTCGGCATCGACGACGACGAGCCAGTCGGCGGTCATCTGACGCATGTGTCGCCGCATCCACTCGATCTTCGACCAGATCAAATGCATGTCGTCAAGCACGGTTTCTCGCCAGCAGACGAATTGATAGCCGTGGCGATCGCAGTAGGCCTGCCAGTTGGCTTGCGTTGCCTTGGCGTAGTAGTCGATATGAGGTGTCGCCAGCATGGCGACGTCGAATGATAGACTAGGCACCGGCACCTCGGTGCGTGAACCCGACTTTGCCATTTAGCCTCCGCTAAACCGAAACTCCAAAGTCCCGGAGCGCCTCGTTCAGCGTCACCTTCTTGTCGGTGCTCGCTTTGCGTTGCCCGATGATGAGTGCGACGGGGACCTGGTACTCGCCGGCAGGGAATCTCTTGCTTTGCGTGCCGGGGATGACGACGGAGCGCGGCGGAACGTAGCCGCGCATTTCGACCGGATCGGGGCCCGTGACGTCGATGATCTTCGTGCTCGAGGTGATGACGACGTTGGCCCCGAGAACCGCTTCTTCGCCGATCCGTGAGCCCTCGACCACGATGGCGCGGGAGCCGACAAACGCGCCGTCTTCGATGATCACAGGCTTCGCACCGGGCGGCTCGAGAACCCCTCCGAGGCCGACGCCGCCTGAAAGGTGAACGCCCTTCCCCACCTGCGCACAAGACCCGACCGTAGCCCAGGTGTCGACCATCGACCCCGCACCGACATAGGCGCCGATGTTCACGTAGCCGGGCATCAAAATCGAGCCGGCTTCCATGTGCGCACCGTAGCGAATCGTCCCGGGCGGCACGACACGCACGCCCTGCTGGTCGAGGTTCTTCTTGAGCGGGATCTTGTCGTGATACTCGTAGGCGCCGACTTCGACGCGCTCCATCCCGCGAATGCCGAAGTAGAGAAGGATCGCCTGCTTGGTCCAGGCGTGGACCGTCCACTCACCGTCGGCGCCGCGGGTGGCAACCCGGATCTTGCCCTTGTCGAGCAGCTCGATGGTCTCTTCGACGGCAGCACGGTACTCGGGCGCTTTGAGCTTCGAACGATCTTCAAACGCCTGCTCGACCAGCGGTCGCAGCTGGTTTTCGATGGAGTCGCTCATCGACTACTTCAGCACGTACTCGGGGAAGAAGTACGCGACTTCGATTCGGCCATTCTCGACGCTGTCCGAGCCGTGACAGGCATTCTCGCCGATGTCAGTGCCGTACGCCTTTCGGATTGTGCCGTCCGAGGCCTCGGCGGGATTCGTCGAGCCCATCAGTGTTCTGTACCGCGCGACAGCGTCGTCGGCTTGAAGCGCACTTACGACGACGGGGCCGCGCGTCATGAACTCGACGAGCTCGCCGAAGAACGGACGGTCCTTGTGAACCGCGTAGAAACCTTCGGCCTGCGCTCGGCTCAGATGCAGCATTCGCATCCCGAGAATTTCGAGCCCTGCGCCTTGAATCATGGCGAGAACGTTACCGATGTTGTTCTGCTCGACGGCGTCGGGTTTGATGATGCTAAGGGTCCGTTCGACAGCCATGTGGCTCCTCTTCTCGTGCTGTTTGTGGTGGGGCGAAGCCCCGTGGCGACGAAACCGCTTTACGGGGTAGCGCGTTTTGATTGCTGGGCAATGTCCGCAGCGAAAGCCGCGATATGAGCGGAGATGACCGCAGGTTGCTCTTCCTGCAAGAAGTGTCGCGCGTCGACTCGGTGATCGGCCCGCAGGGGAAACACCTGCTTGATGTAATGGAGCTGAGCCTTCGGAATTGCGATCTCTTGCTCTCCCCAGATGAGCTGCATCGGCTTATCGATCGCGAGCAGGCCGTCGCGCAGCCAGTCCCGATGCTTCTCGCTGAGGTCGAAGCCGTCCATGATTTCGAGGAAACTGTGATGCCCGCCGTTGTTCTTGAGCAAGTAGATGTAACTCGCGATCACGTCTTCATCGACGGCGTCCGGATTCTTCACTCCGCTGTGCCGGAATAGGGGCAACAGGGCTTTGGTGCTCAATGCGGAGAACACCAGATGCCGCATCACGGGGACTCGGAAGGCCCGCATGGGGAACGGGGGGGTGTAGTGCGCGACATCGAGCAGGGTGTTGGTAACCGTGATCGAGCGCACCTTGACCGGATTCTTGATCGCCCATTCGGCGCCAATTGGCCCGGCGACGTCGTGAAGGACGAGATGGACAGGCGGCAGGGCCAGCGCGTCGACGACGTGGCCGACCCAGTTCGCGAGCGAGTGCCAGTCGTAGTCGATGTCCGTGGGTTTGTCGCTCAGGCCGACGCCAGGGAAATCGAAGCTGATCGCCCGAAGCCCATGACCGGCGAGCTCGGGAAGCATCTTCCGAAAGAGGAAGGAGCTCGACGGCACGCCGTGAAGGAGCAGAACCGGTTCACCCTCTCCGTCTTCGCGGACGAAGATATGATGTTCGTCGATGACGATGCGTTTGCCCGCCGCTTCGTGCTCTTCGACCAGCCTCGGCTTTCGCATCGCGGCACCGCCTCCCCGCCTGGAATGGGCCGAAGCCTAGACCAGATGTGCGACCGCAGCAGCCTCTTCTTGAAGCTCCGCAGCCGTGGCGTCCATCTTGGCCCGGCTGAACTCGTTGATCTCCAGCCCCTGGACGATCGACCAGCTCCCACCGCGGCAGATACACGGGAAGCCATAGATAATCTCTTCCGGGATGCCGTAGCTACCATCCGATGGAACCGCCATCGAGGCCCAGTCGCCGTCCTCGGTTCCCAGATGCCACTCGCGGATGTGGTCGATCGCAGCATTGGCCGCCGAGGCTGCGCTCGACAGGCCGCGTGCGTCGATGATCGCTTTGCCGCGCTGCTGGACGGTCGGGATGAAGTCGTTCTCGATCCAGGCCTGATCGTTGACCAGCGACGCGACGCTCTTGCCGTCGATCTCGGCGTTGAAGAGGTCCGGGTATTGAGTTGCCGAATGGTTGCCCCAGATGGTCACCTTTTTGATGTCGGTCACCGGGCGCCCGGTCTTGGAAGCCACCTGCGAGATCGCCCGGTTCTGGTCGAGACGGACCATGGCGCTGAAGCACGAGGAATCGAGATCCGGCGCGTTATTCATGGCGATGTAGCTGTTGGTGTTGGCCGGGTTTCCCACGACGAGCACCTTGACGTCGCGGCTCGCGACATCGCTCAGCGCCTTGCCCTGCCCGGTGAAAATCGCGCCATTGGCCTCGAGCAAATCCTTCCGAAGCATGCCCTTCCCGCGTGGCCGTGCGCCCACGAGCAGTGCAACGTCACTGTCTTTGAAGCCAACGCTGGGGTTGTCGCTGGCCTCCATGCCCGCGAGCAGCGGAAAAGCGCAGTCCTCGAGCTCCATCATCACGCCGCTCACGGCCTTCATGGCCGGCGGAATGTCGACGAGCTGCAAGATGACCGGCTGGTCGGCGCCAAGCATCTCACCGGCCGCAATTCGGAAGAGAAGGCTATAGCCAATCTGGCCTGCAGCGCCTGTGACCGCGACACGCATCGGTTTCTTCGACATTGTTTTCTCCCTCCAAATACTGATTGCTAGAGAAGACTCTGCAGTGTGGTGCCCATGTCGGATGGCGTCGGGGCAACCTTCACCCCGGCGTCCTCGAGGGCCTCAATTTTAGCATCCGCGGTGCCCTTGCCTCCGCTGATGATGGCGCCCGCGTGACCCATCCGCTTGCCTGGCGGGGCGGTGCGCCCAGCGATGAAACCGGCGACGGGCTTTTTGAACTGTTCTTTGATCCAGGCCGCGGCCTGCTCCTCGGCATTTCCGCCAATTTCGCCAATGAGAATCACTCCGTCGGTATTGGGGTCGTCGTTGAATAGCTTCAAGACGTCGATGAAATCGGTCCCGTTGATCGGGTCGCCCCCGATGCCGACCGCCGTGCTCTGACCGATGCCGAGCGCTGTGAGCTGGCCGACCGCTTCGTAGGTCAGGGTGCCGCTCTTCGAGACGACGCCGACCCGCCCTGCCTTGTGAACATGGCCCGGCATGATGCCGATTTTGCACTGATCGGGGGTGATGACGCCCGGGCAGTTCGGCCCGATGAGACGAGTCTTATTCTGCGAATCTAGAACGCGTCGAACTTTGATCATGTCCATGACCGGGATGCCCTCGGTGATGCAGACGACCAGTGGAACCTCGGCGTCGACCGCCTCCAGAATGGCATCGGCGGCGAAAGGCGGTGGCACGAAGATGCAGGAGGCGTTGGCCCCGGTCTGCTTCACCACGTCACGCATGGTGTCGTAGATCGGCACGTCCATCAGCGATTGACCGCCCTTTCCCGGCGTACACCCGGCGACGACCTTCGTGCCATAGGCGAGCATTTGTTCGGTGTGGAACTGCCCAACGCTGCCCGTCATGCCTTGAACGACGAGCCTGGTATTTTTGTCTACGAGAATCGACATCGCGCTTATCCCTTGGCCAATTCGACGATCTTCTTGGCGCCCTCGGCCATCGTGGCCGCCGACGTGATGGCCAGCTCCGAGCCGTCGAGGATCTTTCGGCCCTCTTCGACCTTGGTGCCCTCGAGCCGCACGACGAGCGGGACCGTCAAGCCGAGCTCCTTTGTGGCGGCGACCACGCCATTGGCGATGGTGTCGCAGCGCATGATGCCGCCGAAGATGTTGACGAAGATTCCCTGGACGGCATCGGACTCGAGGATGATCCGGAAGGCCTGGGTGACCGCCTCTTGGCTCGCACCGCCGCCGACGTCGAGAAAGTTGGCCGGCTCGCCGCCGTAGTACTTGATGGTGTCCATCGTGCTCATGGCCAGGCCGGCGCCGTTGACGAGGCAGCCGATGTTGCCGTCGAGCTGGATGAACGAGAGGCCCGCTTCCTTGGCCTCGGTTTCGGTCGGCGCCTCCTCGGACAGGTCTCGCACCGAATCCCAGAACGCTTTGTGGCGGAACTCCGCATTCGAATCGAAGTTCACCTTTGCGTCGAGCGCGATGACCTGCTCGTCCTCTGTGAGGATGAGCGGGTTGATTTCGGCAATGGAGCAGTCTTCCTTCTCGAAAAGCTTGGCAAGCCCTCCGAGCAGCTTGCTGAAGTTCTTTTGCTCCTGCTTGGAGAGCCCAAGCCCGAACGCGAGCTGCCGAACCTGGTAGCCTTGGAGCCCGACGGCAGGGTCGATCGAAATGGTGTGAATCTTCTCGGGAGTGCTCGCGGCCACCTCTTCGATGTCCATGCCGCCTTCGGTCGAGGCCATGATGGCGATTCGACGGCTCTCTCGATCGACGACGAGCGCCAGATAGAGCTCGCTCTTGATCGCGAGCCCTTGCTCGACGAGGAGGCGCTGCACCACCTTACCTTCCGGACCGGTCTGGTGCGTGATCAGCGTCTTGCCGAAAATCTCGTTTGCAGCGGCCGTCGCGGCGTCCACCCCTCTGACCACCTTCACGCCGCCGGCCTTGCCTCGGCCACCGGCGTGAATCTGCGCCTTGACGACGACAACCTCGTTGCCCGTTTCATCGATGAGCTTTTTAGCCGCCGCCGTGGCTTCTGCGGGCGACATACATGCGATGCCCTGCGGCACGGGAATCCCGTATTTCCGATAGAGTTCTTTCGCTTGATACTCGTGAATGTTCACGGTGCTTGCCTCCTCAAGGTCGCCTTCATTGCGTGCAGAGCGGCAGGGCTATAGCACGACTCTACCGAGGCGCCCGAATCCCGATTCAGTCCGCGCTGGTGGGCAATTCGACGAGCACGCGGCGCGTTCCAATCAGAGTCGAGGTGCGTACGATCTGTTCGACCTCGGCCGACGTCACGCCCCGGTAGACCACCGCGTCGCGGCGCACCAAACTCTGAGCGTCGGCAACGACGGCTTCTTGCTTAGCGAGGTCGTCGGGCAGCGTGACCACGAGGTAATGGGCGAACTGAAAGCCGAGCTTGTCGGAGTCGCAAACGTCGATGTCAGGCGCGCCTCCGGCGTAGAGCTTTTCGACGAAAGTCTCCACATAGTCTGGCCGGCGAACGTATTGTCGAGTTGCGGACGAGCCTACGTACTCGCGCGCCTCGTGGAGCTCGCAGTC
>CAMYJN010000132.1 GCA_947258625.1 uncultured Polyangiaceae bacterium
GATCGAGCTACGGCTCGTACGTGCATTTTCGTCAGGACCACTACCGCATCCACGAATGGATCCACCGGCTTCGCGGGACTCGCTACGCGTCGTTTCTCGCGCCGGTGCTTCTGAAGAACGACGAGGTCTTCACGTACTGCGACGAGGACGAGTGGGTCGTCTTCTACGCACAGCAGCCTTTCTATGATTTCCTACCCAAGGTGCTGACCGACGGGCAAATCGAGTCGTTCGGGCAGGAGATGGGGCTCTTCCATCGAGAGTGTTTGGACATCTCGGACCGCGTGAGGCCGACCTGGCAGTCGCTCGGTGCCGATGTGGCAAGCCTTCATGACGCGATCGGTAGCTCGGAGTGGCGCCGCGAGCGTGGCTTCTCGGACTCGTCGATCAGCTACGTTCGCGCCCACTGCGATGCCTTTCTCGGCAACGCCGATGACCTCGGCTACCACCAGTGGACGAAGATCCCGGTCTTGATCGACTGGAACCTCGGCAACTTCTCCGTCGGGATGGACGGGGACGGCTTCAAGTTCTTTTCCCGGTGGGACTACGACTGGTTCCGCATCGAGCCTCGGATGCTGGACTTCTACTTCTGCGCCCGCGTCGTCCGCGCCGAAGGAGACCAAACCGCATTCAGCTACACGGTCGACCCGTTCTTCGACGAGCGTTTCATGAAATTCCTACGCGCCTACCACGAGGTGCACCGCCTCACGAAAGAAGAGCTCCTCTTCCTCAAAGAATCCTACCGCTTCTTCATCCTGAACTACGTCCTCCGAGTCGGAGAGCACTTCTTCCAACCCGACATCTGTCATCGATTACAGCAGGAGGCGGTCCACGACTACCTGCCGCACCTGGAGCTCGCAGACTTCACGCCGCTGCTGGACGTCTTGTAGCCGCGCCCCTCCATTCATATCCAGTGGTGGAAAAGGGCGGCGCCGAAACACCCCCCATAAGACGGCAGGCGGCAGCGCGAGCCGGAACGGCGAAGCCCGGCGCAAAGCGCCGGCAAGGCGGAGCGAAGCGACCGCCGCGCCAGGGAGGATTACGGGTGGGGGTGGGCGGGCGGTGTAACTGAACCAAAACAGCTTTCAATTTCTGCAATCACCCCCCCCACCACATCCGCGGCAGCGAGTGCGTCAGTGCCAGCGCCAGTGTCAGCGCCAGCGTCAGTGTCAGTGTCAGTGTCAGTGTCAGTGTCAGTGTCAGTGTCAGTGTCAGTGTCAGTGTCAGTGTCAGTGTCAGTGTCAGTGTCAGTGTCAGTGTCAGCGCCAGCGCCAGCGCCAGCGCCAGCGCCAGTGACAGTGCCGGTGCCAGCGCGAAGACAGTGGTTTGGTTGGCTAGTCGCGCAAGCCGTTCGACGCAGCCCCGTGTCCCGCTTCTTTCCGAGCCCCGATCTTACGTTGCAATCGAATCGCTGATGTACGTCGGGATGATCCCCGACGACTGAATCATCAGGTCGGCGGTTTCTGGCAAGGTGTTTCCGGAGAGCACCAGGGTGCTGTCGAAGCCGTAGGTGTTTGCGCCAATGATGTCGGTGCGGAGGGTGTCGCCGACGAAGAGAACGTCGCGTTTGCTGACGTTTGGAATCTGTTTGCGGGCACGGGCCAGCGCGTAGGCGAACATCATCGAGTCGGGTTTGCCAAAGCGGACGAAGGTCTTTTCGGTGATTTGGGAGAGCAGAGCGCCGAGGCTACCGACCGCGATCGCGATTTCGTTACCCTTCATCGGGTAGGTGATGTCCGCGTTGGCTACGATGACCGGCACGTTCGTGTGCCGAATCAGATTGAGCGTCGCATTCACGTCTCGGAACCAGTCGAAACCCTCGTCGTCGAGCAGCACAATCGCGACGATGTGGTCCCGCGGGGTGCAGTCCGCGATCTGAACAGGGATCTTTCCGGCGATTTCGATGTAGTGAGCGGACTCCGGCTTCCCGAGATAGGCGACCTTGCCGTATGGGATCTGATGCTCGAGGTACTCGGCCGCCAACAACCCCGAGGAGATGTAGCGATTGGCGGGCAAGAGCTCCCGTCCGGCCTGCTTCGAATAGCGTTCGGCCATCGATTCGGGTGAGCGAGACGAATCGTTGGTGACGACGAAGACCTCTTTGCCCGCGTCGATCAAGGAGGTGACGACCTCCAAGGCGCCGTCGATGAGCCCGCTCGCGCTCTTCAAAACGCCATAGGCATCGAGAAAAATGACGGAGTACCGCTCGGCCGTCTCTCGGAACGAAACCACATCCATAAAACGGACATATTCGTTCCGTGGCGCAGGGTCAATCGTCGCTGCTGCGGCGTTTCCGAAGGATGACCAGCACCAGGAGGACGGTCAGAATCGTGGCCACCCCCACGACGGCGAGAACCTCGATGAGGCGAACGAAGAAGTGGTCGATCAGGCCCTTTCCCACGTCGTTCAGACTGGCGGTGGCGGTGAGCAGCTGCGAGTCGAGCTCGTTCATCACCGAAACACGCTCCTGCTCGACGGCCGTCAGAACCATGGCGCGCTCTTCGGCGATGGCTTCGAACACGGCGATGCGCTCGCTTTCCACGGCCCCGAGAAGCGTCGATACCTGACCGTCCACCGTCTCCTCGAACTGATCCAAAAAGCCGTTGATGTTCGCCATGGTGACGACCAGATCGTCGACTGGCCTCTCGAGTCGTTCCTCGAACAAGGAGTTCGTCAGATACTCGACTTGCCAGCGCGCCTCGACAGGCATCTGCGCGGTGAGAATCGCGAGCCGGTCGTTCAGGTCGCGAAAGGTGTCCTCGATGCTGCCGACCGCCTTGAGGCCGCCTTGCTTCTCCGCGGGCACCAGGGCTGCCAGATCTGCGCGCGCCGTGGGCCGTACAAAAAGCCGGCCCTCGATCGGATGCTCGTCGATCCAAGCACCGACTTTCGCGCTGAGGGTTTCGAAGGCTTCGGGTTCCATGACAGTCGAGGCGAGCTCTCGGATCTCCCGCTCCAGCCGCTCGCTGGTACGTACCGCGATGGGCTGCTGACCAGCGAAAGCGTCCCTGCCACCACCCTCGCTGAAGTGAGCGCGCTGCTGCCCGGCGAGGGTCCAAAGCTCGAGCATTCCGGCGAAAGGGTCTCGGTCGAACGAGGCGGCACGCGCCTGTGCAGCCGCCCACATCTGCCACTGGTACGCGTAATCAAAGACCTCGAGCTGGTCGCTCGCTTCGACGATGTCGAGGACCGACGTCGATACGAGCTGTCCAAAGCGGGCCGCGTACTCGTAGTCCATGGCCCGCAGCTGCGCGACGGTCACGTCTTGCTGCGCCATATTCGCCATGAGCGATGGCTTTGCTGGAGTCGTGCTGCAGCCGACGAGCGAGGAGAACAACGCCGCCAAAGCGAGCAGCAAAGATGTGGGGGCCGTCAGGTGCAAGCTGAGTCCTTCATGGGGGGAGTTTAGGCGATGCGTCGCAGCACGAGCGTTGCGCCAGCGAGGAAGAGTAGCGTCCAGCCAAGGCCGGTGCGGCCCGTGGGGCCGGGGGATGCGCTGCAGTTGTCTTTGTTGTTGGCTTCGCCATCTTTGCTCTTGCGGCGCGCGCCGGAATCGAACTCTTGCGAGGGCTTCCCGAGAAAGTCGAGGTCCTCTTGGGCGCTGGCGACGAGCGCGGTTCGACTGCAGAGGCTGACTCGCATGGGGTCGGCTTCATCCCGGTCGGCGTAGACCAGGTACGTTTCGCCTTTCACGAAGTTGTATCCGCATGCCGCGCTGCTGCCGGCCGTGCGGACTTGAACTTGCTCGCCAATGTCGCCTTTCCAAACCTTCTTCACCTGCAGCGTGATTTCGACCCCACCGAACTTCGTTGCTGTATTCGGCTTGATCTTGGTGACCTCGCCGGTGAAGACCGCGTAAGAAGAGGAGAGGCCTTCCGAAGCGGTGATCTTCATGCAGGAGCACGCGCGCGCCTCGCTCGGTTGGGTGAAGCTCGCAAGACCGATCAAGAACACCAAGAGCCAACGCATGTCCCCCCTTTAGCACGGCTCCGACCCCTGTCCGAGGGGGCTTTGACACTCCTTTAGGGGGCGGCTACATAGGCCGCCCGCGCGCAGCACACGCCGTGCCGGGCATTGAAATCTTTGCTTCATGGAGAGGTGGCCGAGTGGTCGAAGGCAGCCGCTTGCTAAGCGGCCGTACGGTGTAGAGCCGTACCGGGGGTTCGAATCCCTTCCTCTCCGCCAGTTGGGGCTCCTGCCAAGGGCTCTGCCAGTTGGGGCGCTTGACGCTCCAAACGGGGCCGCTACCGTGCGCGCCCCGGGGACTCATAGCTCAATTGGATAGAGCACCGGCCTACGGAGCCGGGGGTTGGAGGTTCGAGTCCTCCTGAGTCCGCCACGTAAAGCGACTTGGTCGCCACGTGGTTTCGCCCCCTACTTCACCGGGCCTGCCCCGGGGTGACGGAGTCACTTTACGGGGTACACGTTGACGTTTGCTTCGTCGCTTTGGGCGGCGAGGACGGCGCCGGTGATGATCGAGCTCACGAAGAGGCCGACGCCCGTGTAGAACATCGGGCCGTAGCGGATTTGGTCGCCGTAGTACGGGTCGGCGCGGTAATCGATCGAGGCGAACATGAGGGCCATGCCGGCGACGGAACCTGCGACGAAGGTGATCCAGCCGGCTCTGCGCAAACGGCTTTTGTCGACGTAGCGGCCTTCGACGACCGACTCGACGCTGAGGTCGATGGGTTGCGCAATGTCGAGGGGCCTACCGCCGTCGAGCGAGAGCGCGAAACGGTGCCTTCCCGAAAGCAAGGTCGCATCGCAGGGGGCTTCGCAGATCGGTTGATACGCCTTGGTGACGACCTCTCCGTAATAGGGGGCGACTCCGTAGCCGACGCCATAGCCGCCCCAGCCCCAGCCGGGCCCACCCCAGCCGTATCCGTACCCCATGCCGAAGCTGACGCCGCTGATCGCAGAGTAGCTCCCGCCGGTTCGAAGATGAAACGAGACGCCTTCGGTTGGCGATTGGAAGTGCGTAGGCACGGGGGTTCCCGACAGCAAGACGCGACCCGGTCGGCGGAGAATGACGCCGGTGGAGGGCTGCTGCGACGGAGGCGCCTGCGGCGGGGAATCGATGACGACGATCGACGACGGCTGGTCTTTCGGCTGGGTCGACGACGGTTGCCCGAAGGCGTCCGTCGGCCCGAGGACCATGGTGAGCAAGAAGATGGCGATCGCATGACGCATGATTCGCTCCATCGCTAAGTAAGACGTCTTGCCCTGCTTCTCTACATATAGCGCAAAAAAAGGCCCCGCCACACGTCGGTTACCGCTACCGTTGCTCCCTTCCGGGCCTGGCGGAGTTCACGGGCCGACGTTGGCAGGACCATAATCGCGGAGCCCCCTAGGCGGGAGCGCCGATCGGCGGAGAGGAAGGGATTCGAACCCCCGGTACCTTTCGGTACACACGATTTCCAGTCGTGCACCTTCGACCACTCGGTCACCTCTCCTGGCGGAGTCCGCCTTCCTGTTCGCTTCAGCCTCTGCTTTTTGGGCAGGAGCTTCTGCGGTCGTCAACTTGTAGGTCAAAGAACCTGGCGGAGAGCAAGGGATTCGAACCCTTGGTACCTCTCGGTACACTTGATTTCGAATCAAGCACCTTCGACCACTCGGACAGCTCTCCGCGCCGGAAGCTAGCAAAACGCATTGGGGTGTCAACGGCCGTTCCGAGGCTTGTTCTGGGCGCGAATTGCAGCGAAAAAATCGCTCAGCAGCATGCTGCACGCATCGCCTAAAACGCCCGGCACGCAGTCGAACGTGTGGTTGAGACGCGCGTCGCTTCCGATCTTGTAGAGGGTTTGGGTGGCGCCTGCTTTCGGGTCGTCGCAGCCCCAGACGACCCGCGGCACCCGTGCGTTGACCAGCGCGCCGGCGCACATGGGGCAGGGCTCGAGGGTCACATAGAGCGCGGTGTCGATCAGTCGCCAACTGCCGAGGCGTTTGGCTGCGTCACGAATCGCGATCATCTCGGCGTGCTGGGTGGGGTCTTGCGAGGCCTCGCGCTCGTTGTGACCGCGGCCGATGATGTGTCCTTCGTGTACGATCACCGCGCCGACGGGGACTTCGCCCTTGGCCTCGGCGAGGCGCGCTTCGGCGATGGCCGCCTGCATCCACTGATCGTCCGGGTTTTGGTTCGTCATCGGCCGACCCGGGTTTGGCGGTACCAGGTGGCGAGCGCGGCCAAGCCTTGCTCGCGCGTGACGAGGGGCTCGTAGCCGAGGTCGCGTTTGGCTCTGTTCATCTCGAAGGCACTCGTCTGTCCGCGCAGGATCACCTGGGTCGGGTGCAGGGACGATAGCCCGGTCCTCGCTGTGCTCCAGGCCCAGCGATACGGGCCGCCGCTCCGTGGTGGGTTCCAATCGAGGGCAGCGCTGAGCTCGGTGAAGAAGTCGCGGGACACCGAGAGCTCGGTGTCGACGACGTAGTAGACCCTGCCGGTCGTGATTTTCGTCTCGAGGGCGCAGCGCACGGCATGAGCGAGGTTGCCGATGTAGGTGGTCGACAGCAGTTTCTTGCCGCCGCCGAGGATTCGAATGCCGCCTCGCCCGGCCTCGCTCTCCCAGCCGGGCAGGTGCGTCGTGTCTCCCGGCCCCCAAACCAGGGAGGGCCGGAGCACCGACGTTCGGAAACCGCGTCGACCCGACACGCGGACGAGCTCCTCGGCACGAAGCTT
>CAMYJN010000133.1 GCA_947258625.1 uncultured Polyangiaceae bacterium
GTGACCGAAGGTGAATACATCGACAGCCAGCAAGAAGTCGAGGTCATGACGGTGGAGGGGGCACGCGTCGTCGTGCGAATCCCCGATGCAACCTAGGAAGGAAGTCCCATGCAGATCGTTCCAGTCGCCCTAATTTTTCTTCTCATCATCGTCGTCTTTGTCCTGTTCGTCTGGCTGATCCCGGTCCGCCTTTGGATCGCGGCCTGGTCGAGCGGTGCGCGGGTCGGCTTCGGCGAGCTCATCGGCATGCGCTTGCGGCGGGTGTCACCGGGCGCCGTCGTCAACCCTCGCATCACCGCAGTGAAAGCGGGTATCGATCTGCCGACCAATACCCTGGAGTCGCACTACCTTGCGGGAGGCAACGTCGCGCGCGTGGTCAACGCCCTGATCAGCGCGGACAAAGCCGGCATCACGCTTGGCTTCCAACAGGCGGCCGCGATCGACCTGGCGGGCCGCGACGTGCTCGAAGCGGTGCAGACGAGCGTCAATCCCAGGGTCATCACGACACCCAAGATCACCGCTGTCGCCAAGGACGGGATTCAGCTCTTGGTGGTCACACGAATCACGGTTCGGTCCAACATCGACCGGTTGGTCGGTGGCGCGACCGAAGAGACGGTCGTCGCGCGCGTCGGCGAGGGCATCGTTTCGACGATCGGCTCGTCGCTGAACTACGCCGAGGTTCTGGAGAACCCGGACACGATTTCCAAGAACGTGCTCTCGCGTGGCTTGGACAGCGGCACGGCATTCAACATTTTGTCGATCGACATCGCCGACGTCGATGTGGGGACCAACATCGGCGCCAAGCTGATGACCGAGCAGGCCGAGGCCGACAAACAGGTCGCGCAGGCTCGAGCCGAGGGGCGACGGGCGCTCGCGGTGGCGGCTGAGCAGGAAATGCGCGCGAAGGTCGAGGAGATGCGCGCGCACCTGGTCGAGGCCGAAGCCAAGATCCCTGCGGCCATGGCTGAAGCGCTCAAGGAAGGCAACCTCGGTGTGATGGACTACTACAACCTCCGCAACGTGGCGGCCGACACCGAGATGCGTGACTCGATCAGCAAAGCAACGGGCCAATCGGACGATGACGACCAAGCCTAGGGTCTCGCCCTTGCGCAGCGTGATCGCCAAGCCCCGCACGTTCGTCGCCCGGCTGGTGCTTGCGGACCTGATCGCGAAGCGCGGCGACGGCCCGCTCGAACGGAAGCGCCTCATCTACGGGCGGCGGAAGCGCTGAAGGCCGATGCAGGAGCTGCTCAAAGAGTATTTCGCCGAGATCGCGATCCTGATCTACATCCTGTACCCGCTGCTCAAGCGCGCGTGGAACCGGCTCAACAAGAAGGGCGACCCCTCGCCCAAGCGAGAGAAGGCGGGCCGCAAGACACAGGCGCCCAAGCAGGCTAAGCGGACGCCTCGCCCTCCGCCCCAGCCGCGCCGTGCGCCCGAGGCCGACTTCCTCGAGGCGGCTCGCAGCCAAGTCCTGGGGCTGAAACAAGACGCGACGCAGTTGCTGGCTCGGGCGGAGGGCGACCCGCGTCTGCAGCGGCTCGTGCCCGCGCTGCGAGAAGATCTCCTCGGTAGAGTCGAGGTGATCGAGCGGTCACTCAGCGGCGCGCCCACGATGTCGACGATCGTGGACGACCGGACTGTGCTTCGCGGGCTCGCGGCGCTCCTGCGGCACCTACAGACGATGGCGAGGCAGCGCGGCTACGGGGACTCCTCATTTCACGCCGACGCCGACAAGATGGCTGACGCCTGCTACGCGCCGTTGCTCGAGCTGGCGCGCGCGCAGGGCCTGAGGCTGAGGACGAGCCAGCCGATCACGGTTACCGGCGACTGGGATCTTTCGATCGTTCCTCGATTTGCTTCAACGCGGGTGGCCCCGCTTCGCTTGCCCGTCGGCTTCGAGAACAGCCTGTGGCGCTGGCCGGCAATTGCGCACGAGGTGGCCCACGACTTCTATTACAGCCTCGAAGGCCTCGAGACGAGCTTGCATCAGCGAACCGGCCTTCCCCGAGAAGTCCAGATGCCCGCATCCTCAGCGGACGTCGACGGCGCCTGGCTCCGAGGGCTCTTCGGCGCCTGGCTCTCGGAAATCTTCGCCGATGTGATCGGTACCGTCAGCCTCGGCCCTGCCTACGTGGAGGCGATGCGGCGCACGTTCAAGAACCCGGGCTCGCCTCAGCAGACCGCAGCGATCATGCAGGACGGCAGCCTGATGGACGAGCACCCCCCTGCCCGCCTGCGGCTTTTCATGGCGACGCGCGTGTTGCACCACTTGGGGCGCCACGAGGAAGCAAACGACCTCTGGGAGCGATGGGAAAGCGACCACCCCGGCGTGCGGCTCTACTACTTGCCGCTCGGCGGACAATGGGTCGGCCTTGCAGACGAGACGCTTCACTCGGTCGCGGACTCGGTCATCGACGTATTCGTCCAGCGCGCCTGGCCCGAGCTCGAAGGCTTTCACGTGTTGAACATCCCCGGCTTCGCTTACCTGCACGGCGAGCACGCGGAAGTGCAACGACTGATGCGCGGGCTCGCGCGCGGCGAAACGGTGACGGGTGACGTCCGCTGGATCATGGCCGCAGCCGTGCTCGCAGCCATGGCACAGCCGTCGCTGCACGATCAGATCTTGGAGGCGGCGAGGCGTTCGATCGTCGGGGTTGGGGAAGAGCGACGGGCAGTCAGGACAAAAGCTCGCCCCCACCCATCCCGCACCATCGCGGCAAACCTGGTTGCATCTTTGAGACAGCCAAGCGAAATCCAAGAAGCGATTGTCCTGGGCGCAGCGCTCACCCCATACAAGTCGCCTCGCTGGCACTGGCGCTGACGCTGGCGCTGGCACTGGCACTGGCGCTGGCGCTGACACTGGCGCTGACGCTGGCGCTGACGCTGACACCGAGGCTGCCGCGGATGTGGTGGGGGGTGGGCGGGCGGTGTAATCAAAACTGGGCGGGCGGTGTAACCAAGTCCGTCACTGACACTGTCGATCACCCGCCCCCGGTGCTAGATCACCCACGTGTCCCTCTCCGGCTTTCACCCTGCGGTCGCTGGCTGGTTCGCCCGGACGTTCGGCGAGCCTACGCCGCCGCAAGTCGAAGGTTGGCCGGCGATTCGAGAGGGTACGCACACGCTGATCGCGTCGCCGACGGGATCGGGCAAGACGCTCGCGGCATTTCTGTGTGCGATCGATGAGCTGATCCAACGCGGCCTGGCGGAGGGCCTGGAGGATCACGTCAGCGTCCTTTACGTTTCGCCCCTCAAGGCGCTCAGCAACGACATCGAAAAGAACCTCCAGGCGCCGCTCGAAGGGATCCGGGCGACGCTCTCGGAGCTCGGCTACGACGATGTCGAGATCCGAACGGCCGTACGCACCGGCGACACCCCATCGCACATCCGAACGAAGATGGTGAAGAAGCCTCCGCACATCTTCGTAACCACCCCTGAGTCGCTCTACATCTTGCTGACCAGCGAAGGCGGGAGGCGAATGCTCTCGCGCGTTCGCACGGTCATCGTCGACGAGATTCATGCCGTGGTGACCAACAAGCGGGGCGCCCACCTGGCCCTGTCGCTCGAACGGCTCGAAGCCCTGGTCGGGCGGGAGATCACGCGGATCGGCCTGTCGGCGACGCAGAATCCGATCGAAGATGTGGCTCGCTACCTGGTTGGCGCCCGCGGCTCGGGTCGCGACGCCGTCCCCGGCTGCCGAATCGTCGACGTCGGGCACCAACGGGACATGGATCTGGGAGTCGAGCTGCCGGGCTCGCCGCTCGAAACGGTCATGTCCCTCGAAGTCTGGGAAGAGATCTACGCGAAACTGGCGGCGCTGATCGAAGCGCACCAAACCACCCTGATTTTCGTCAACACGCGGCGTCTTGCCGAGCGCGTGACACGACACCTCAGCGAGCTCATCGGCGAGGAAGCGATCACCTCGCATCATGGCAGCCTGGCGCGAGCGCACCGGCTCGATGCCGAGCGGCGCTTGAAGTCGGGCGAGCTGCGCGCGGTCGTGGCGACTGCCTCGCTCGAGCTTGGGATCGACGTCGGGGATGTCGACCTGGTCTGCCAGCTCGGCTCGCCGCACTCCGTGGCCAGCTTCCTCCAACGGGTGGGGCGCTCGGGTCACTGGCACGGCGGCACACCCAAAGGCCGACTCTTTCCAATGAGCCGCGACGACCTCGTGGAATGCGCCGCCCTGATGCGCTGCGTCCAGCGCGGCGAGCTCGACCGGATCGAAATTCCGGAGGGGCCGCTCGACATCCTTGCGCAGCAAGTCGTCGCCTCGTCGGCGGCCACCGACGAGTGGAGCGAAGATGCGCTCTTGGCCTTGGTTCGGAGAGCCTGGCCTTATCGTGAGCTGAGTGAGGAAACGTTCGGCAAGGTGTTGAACGTGCTCTCGGAGGGCTTTGCAACGAGCCGTGGCAGGCGCGGCGCGTTCTTGCACCACGACGAGGTCAACCGCTTGATTCGCCCGAGGCGAAGCGCGCGCCTAACCGCGATCACCAACGGTGGCGCCATCCCCGACAACTTCGACTACGAGGTGCGCCTCGAGCCGGAGGGCCTTCGGGTCGGTTCGGTCAACGAGGACTTCGCCATCGAGAGCATGGCTGGGGACATTTTCCAGCTCGGCAACGTCTCGTACCGGATTCTTCGAGTCGAGCCGGGTGTCCTGCGGGTCGCCGACGCCAAGGGCCAGCCTCCGATGCTTCCGTTCTGGTTCGGCGAGGCGCCTTCGCGCGCCGATCTCCTCTCGAGCTCCGTCAACGCCATTCGCGGGGGCATCGACGAACGGCATCGAAACGTCGAAGAAGTCGTCGACTGGCTGCAGGTCGAAACGGGGATCGGCAGGCTCGCGGCACAACAGGTTGCGGAGTATCTGGTCGCATCACGAATGGCCCTGGGCACGATGCCGACGCGTGAAACGGTGGTCCTCGAGCGCTTCTTCGACGAAACCGGCGCGATGCACCTGGTCGTTCATTCGCCATTCGGCAGCCGGGTCAATCGCGCCTGGGGCTTGGCGCTCCGCAAGCGATTCTGTCGAAGCTTCAACGTCGAGCTTCAGGCCGCTGCGACCGAAGACGCGATCGTTCTCTCGCTCGGCCCCACGCATAGCTTTCCACTCGAAGACGTTTTCAAGTTCTTGCGCGCAGAGAACGTCCGCGACGTGCTGGTCCAAGCGCTGTTCGACGCTCCGATGTTTCAAACCCGCTGGCGATGGAACGCGACCCGGGCGTTGGCGGTCTCTCGATTCCGAGGTGGCAAGAAGGTGCCACCACCGTTTCAGCGGATGCAGGCGGACGACCTGCTCGGGCTTTGCTTCCCCGATCAGGTGGCCTGTCTCGAAAACGTCGCCGGTGATCGCGAGGTTCCGGACCATCCCCTGGTGCACCAGACGATCGAGGACTGCCTACACGAGGCCATGGACATCGAAGGGCTCGAAGCGCTCCTTCAGCGTTTGCAAGCCGGTGAGCTGACGCTGGTCGCGCGAGATCTCACCGAACCCTCGCCGCTCGCCCAGGAGATTCTGAACGCGAAGCCTTATGCATTCCTCGACGATGCACCGCTCGAAGAGCGTCGAACACAAGCGGTCATGTCGCGTCGATGGCTCGATCCCAGCCAGGCTTCGGACCTGGGCGCCCTCGACGCCGAAGCCATCGAGCGCGTGCGTAGCGAGGCATGGCCCGATCCGCGTGACGCCGAGGAAATGCACGATGCCCTGTTGCTGCACTACTGCTTCACCGAAGAGGAGGCCGCGCGGGGCGACTGGCTGGGCTGGTTGCACGGGCTCGTCAAAGCCGGGCGGGCAACCCGTTTCCTGACCGAGGGCGGAGTGCTTTGGACGGCTGCGGAGCGGATTCCGGTGCTGGAAGCCGCCTGGCCGAATGGGCGCGCCGAAACGAAAGTCTCGGTGCCGCAGCGCCACCTAGACGAGGACTGGTCCCGACAAGACGCCACGCGTGAAATCCTGCGAGGCCGTTTGCAAGGGTCCGGTCCGACGACGGCAAGCCAGCTCCTGGGCCTGCTCGGCTTGGAGTCGGGTTTGCTCGACGCTGCACTCGCCGCGCTCGAAGGAGAGGGCTTCGTCCTTCGCGGAACCTTCACGCCCAACTCGAACGATGTCGAATGGTGTGAGCGCGGGCTCCTCGCACGAATTCACCGCTACACCCTCAACCGGCTGCGAAAAGAGATCGAAGCCGTCTCGGCCGCGGACTACATGCGGTTCCTTCTCCGCTGGCAGCACGCCGCGCCAAGCGCGCGAATGGAAGGCCCCGAAGGCTTGGCCGCGATCCTCGAACAGCTCGAAGGCATCGAAGCCGGCGCCGCGGCTTGGGAAGCCGACCTCCTGCCGGTGCGTATGGAAGGCTACGACCCAACCTGGCTCGATCAGCTCTGCATCTCCGGTAGGGTCACCTGGAGCCGGCGCACGCCACCGGCTGGCCGCGCATCGAGCCCGATCCGAACGAGCCCCATCGCGTTTTGCCGCCGCGAACAGGCCCGCACCTGGCGCTTTCGCTCGCTTACCGGGGAGCCGACGTCCGCAGACGCGGCTCGGGCCCTAGAGGTGCTGCGAGCTTCAGGCGCGAGCTTCTTCGACGACATCGTTCACCATACCGGCTTGCTGCCAACGCGCGCGGGGGCGGCCCTCGGCGAGCTCGTTTCGCTTGGCTTGGTGACC
>CAMYJN010000134.1 GCA_947258625.1 uncultured Polyangiaceae bacterium
CGCGATGGAATCGTCCACTCGAGGACATCGGTCTGATCGCCCTTGGAACGGAAAGCGCGAAGGACATGAGTCGTCCGCTAAGCGCCTGGGTCGCCGAAGAGCTGGGCCTAGTTGGCGCGGTTCGGTCCTACGAAGTGAAACACGCATGTTACGGTGGCACGCTTGCGTTACGCCAGGCCCTCGAGTGGAATTGGTCCGGGGCGGGTGCTGGCAAGGCGGCCTTGGTGATCGCTTCCGATGTCGCGCTCTACTCGCGGCGCGATCCCGGTGAGCCGACGCAGGGCGCAGGCGCGGTCGCGATGATCATCGATGAACCCGAGGTCGCCAGCGTATCGGCGACCTCGTACCCATTCAGTAGCCCGGCGTTTGATTTCTGGCGTCCAGTCGGCGATTCGTTTCCATCCGTGGACGGACAGCTCAGTCTCGACTGCTATAGGAACGCCGTGTCGGAGTGCTTCGGCGCCCTCATCGGCGATCGCGACGCACGTTCGGTGCTCTCGGAGTACAGAGCCATGTGCTTCCACGTGCCGTTCCCAAAGATGGTCAAGAAGGCGGTGCTTCATTTCGGCGAGCAGCTCGGCTGGTCGGCGCAGGAAGCGGAACGACTCTATCGTGAGAAGGTCGAGGATACGCTCGAGTGGAACCAATTGACTGGCAATGCGTACACCGCGAGTCTTTGGATCTCGGTGGCGCGGGCCTTGGTAGGGCTTCGGGAGGGAACTCCGATCACCGCGTTCTCGTATGGCTCCGGATATGGCGCGGAGCTTCTCGAGCTTACAGCGGGACCGGCGGCTGCGTCGGCGCAGTGGGTCTCGGACGTGGAGCAGGACCTCGATGCACGGGAGCCAGTCGACATGGGGGGCTACGAAACGCTTCGAGGTCATGCCCGCGCGAGCGCCTGAGCCGCCGAGCGGGACGCCTTCGGCCGGCATTGCGGCGCGCAAAGCCGATCATCTCGATCTGTGCGAAAGCGACGAGGTTGGGTTTCGGTCGACCAGCACTCTGCTCGAAGGCGTCACGCTACTTCATCAGTCATTGCCCGAGCTCTGCACGGAAGACGTGAGCACCGAAATCGAGCTGCTAGGTCGGCGACTCTGCGCGCCGGTCATCATCGCTGCAATGACCGGCGGTCACGAACGCGCGGCGAGCATCAATCGCTCGCTGGCAATGCTCGCGCAAGAACAGGGCCTCGGCTTCGGGCTCGGGAGCCAGCGCGCGATGCAGCGCGATCCAGGAATGCATTGGACTTACCGCGTCCGGGAATGGGCTCCAGACATTTTGCTTCTTGGGAACATCGGCGTCGTTCAGGCGCGAGAGACAAGAACAAAGGAACTCGAAGCGCTGGTTCGAGATGTGGGCGCCGATGCGCTCTGCGTCCATCTCAACCCGGCGATGGAGCTCATTCAGAGCGACGGCGACCGGGACTTTCGCGGTTGCGTCCAGACATTGGAGAGACTCTGCAGCGAGCTGCCGTTCCCGATCGTCGCCAAGGAGACTGGAAACGGACTGAGCCCGCAAACGATCGACAAGCTCGTGGGCGCCGGCGTGCGCTGCGTCGATACCTCGGGCGCGGGCGGTACGTCCTGGGTGGGGGTCGAGACACTTCGAGCCGACGAGAAGCGGCGTTCCTTGGGCGATCGCCTCTGGGATTGGGGCATTCCGACGGCCGCCTCCGTGCACTACGCGACACGTGCGTCGCTTACCACGATCGCGACCGGCGGGCTTCGCTCCGGGCTCGACGTTGCACGGGCGATTTCGCTCGGCGCTCATGCGGGTGGAGTAGCGAGGCCCTTACTTCAAACGCTCAGGCGTGCGGGAGAGGACGGTGTGCGTAGCTATCTCGATGAGCTCGTTCATGAGCTACGGTCGGTCATGCTGCTGACCGGATCCCGCACCATCGAGGCGCTTCGCCACGCGCCGCGGGTCATTTCCAGTGAGCTCGAAAGGTGGCTTTCTGTGTGACTAGGGGTGGCGGCGCACTTCGCGTGATCGTGGTCGACGATGAAGCGCCCGCGCGAGACGAGCTGACGTTTCTGCTTCAGCAGTGCAAAGAGGTGGAGGTGGTGGGCGAGGCTGGTTTCGCAGTGGAAGCCGAGAGACTGTGTGAGACCCAGCAACCGCAGGTGGCGTTCATCGATCTCCGCATGCCCGGCCTGAACGGCCTCGCCCTCGCTGAGATTCTTCGGAAGACGTGCCCTGACCTCGAGATCGTGATCGTATCGGCGCACGACGAGGGAGCCATCGCCGGATTCGACGCCCGCATCACCGACTACCTGCTCAAGCCGGTACGTCTAGATCGACTTCGCCGAACACTGGAGCGAGTGACCGCCCGTTTGCACCTGCTCGCCGGCGCTGAGCGCCTCGAGCGCTTTGCCGTACGACGCAGGGGCTCCTACGTGGTCGTCGAGGTGCGGGACGTCGTCTATTTCGAGTCCAAGGGCGAGCTGGTCTGGGCCGTTACGGAGCGAGACCGTTTCGCGCTCGATCGAACGCTAACCACCCTGGCCGATGAGCTCGACGAAAAGGCGTACTTCCAGTGCCACCGAAGTTGCATCGTGCGAATCGATCGCATACGCACCATCGAGCCAGCAGGTGCCCGGTCGTATCGCCTCCTCCTCGATCACCCTGACGAACCGAAAGTCCCGCTGGCTCGCGACCGCAGCGCGAAGTTGCGCGAGCGGATTCCGTTTTTGCGTTGAGCCGCAAGCCGCGTGTTCTCCCCCGCTCCCTAGCCCGGACGCTCCCGCTTTGCGAACCACTGCCGATAGCGCTGCATCCGCGATTGCTGCCCCTGCGACGCGCGTCGTTTGCAGGTCGACCGTTCCTCGGAGCCGTCCGGCGCCCCCCAGCGGATCTCCACGCAATCGTTCGGATTGTAGGCCAGCTCCATCGCCTTTTTGCGAGCGACGAGATCGGCGAGGGTGAGCTTCCATGCGGTTCCATCCGAGCGACGGTACTCGAACGACCGCTTCTCGAGCTCGGTCTGGAGTGCCACGCGAACCTGCTGGACGGCCGCGTCGCGATCAGCAACCTGGATTCCGAAACGTTCTGGATGGGCGGCAACGCTATCAGGGAATGACACCACCGCGTCGATGCTGATCAGCAAACGCATGTCGCGCGACGGTGTCGAGTAGTCCTCCCAGGGGCCGGTCGTCAGAAAGAGCGCGCGGCCATGTGGCATGTCGATCGGGGCGTAGCCTTTGGACATCATGAAGTCTTCGCCGTTCTGGACAGAGCTCAGGCGTCGCAAGACCGATTCTTCGAGGGCGTCGACCAGGCTGGTTTGCATGCGCACCGGGTCGAGGGCACGCGGGTTGATCATCCCCTCCATCGCAGCGTAGAAGTCGTCGGCGCTGCCTTTGTATTGCGCATCGGACCAGGCGCGGATTCCGCCGGTTTTGCGCAGTTGATCGTTGGTGGCGATCCGCCAGGGCTGAGTGTCAGCGTCAGTGCCAGTGTCAGCGGCAGCGTCAGTGTCAGCGTCAGTGCCAGCGTCAGCGTCAGCGTCAGCGTCGGGTACGCGGCCGGGCGCGTAGCGAACCGGTCGCCAGCCCTTGAACCCTGCGCCAACGAGCTCGGTCTTGGGGGTGAATAGGAACGAGCCGCGCCAGAAGCGCCGGCGTCCGACCGTGCCGTCCGGTTGAGCGTCGGCACCGATCAGGACTCCGTAGTCGCTGACGCCCTGCGGCTTCCAACGCGCGACGACCAGGATGTGGCCGTACGGGTCGGCGAACACGGCGCCCGGTCGCATCGCTCGCCGACTCAAGCGCAGCGGATAGAGATCGGTTTGGTCGTCGTCGGGTAGGGTGCGTGGGCTCGACGAGTGAACGGTGCCCGCCATCCTGCGAACGAATCTACGAAATGCGCCGACATCATCGCTGTCCGGAACAGCGTCGAGATTGCTGAACACCGTCGGCTCACAAACCGGCGGCGTGTCTTTTCGGCCTCGCGTGCAGGCGCGATAGACGAAGGGGAGCTGAAGCTTCCACGCGAAGTAGGCACGCAAGAAGTAGGGCAGGTCCGCGCAGTCGGGCTCCAGGTCGAGCCGCGCGTCCTCTCCAACCGATCGATAGTCGTAGAGCAGGTTGCGATCGCGCGCGCCAATGAGCTCTTGGAGTCGAGACCAGGTGACGTCGTCGCCGCTGGGTTCACGAAAAAGCTGTTCGATGAAGGCTGCGAATAGATTCTCGTTGTCCCGCGCCCACGCCCGGCTGGGCTCCCAGGCCGCGCCTGCGGAACTGCGCTTTGCCGGTGGCGCTGGATGCTTTGCAACCGAGATGGACTCGCAGGCGTGCACCAAATCGCCATCCGCAAAGACGGTGGTCCATCGGCCTGCTTCCGGTTCGGGGACCTCGACCCATCGGCTGTACGGAGGCCCGTCGAGTATGTGTTGGGCCGGTGTGACTCGAGCACCGTCCGGCGCGAAGAGAACGAGCGAGGCGAGCCCCGGATCCCGCTCGCCAGTGACGATGACGCGCAGGGGCCTCGAGGAGTCCGGTCGCTGCGGCGATCGAAAGATCGCCGTTTGTGTGGTGTCGGCGCATCGTCCCTGCGGGACAGCGACCGGCGCGTTCGGGCGAAGCTCAGCGTCCGCGACCAGCGCGGGCCCGGGCGTCTTGCCCAAAACCGTGAGGCGCGTGATCCGGCTCAAGAAATCACGGCGTGAGCTTCCCTCGCCCAATGAGAGGTCGCTCACCGCGACGCGATCGACGCGATTGACCGTCTCCACGTCGAGGCCCTCGCAGGGCGTGAGGTATTCGGAGAACGCGTGGATGGCCATCGGCACGCCTTCTTCGCTCGTGCCGAGGTACAGCATGATGTGGCCGGGGAAGTGGAGCAGCACGATGCCGCGCTGTGCGGAGGCTTCGAGGAGCAGCCGCTTTTCGTTGTGGTCCTCGACGCTCGATACATCGACGCTGAAAGTGCCGGCCATCGCTTGCCGCGCGCTGTGCCGCGGCAAGTCGATTCCGAAAGCTGCAAAGACGTCGAGAAGGAATCGCGAGCAATCGTAGCCGCCATCCTTGCCGCCCCAGCCATACGGTTCACCCAACATGGCGAACGCTGCACTCAGAAGCTCTCGCCGGCTAAACGCGCGGAGCTCGCGGGCTCGAGTTCTCGATTCAAGCGCATCGCGGTCGATCGCAGAGGAGAGCGCTTCGCTGCGGACCCAGCCGAGCGCGTAGGGTGTCCGTGCGAGGTACATGCCGTTCGGCCACCGAGCCAAGAGCTGAATCAGCTCGCCTTCGCGCATCGTGCTACAGCGGTTGCGGTCGAAGTCGGGGTCGACCGGAGCCGTGAAGAGACCGCCGTCGTATGGACCGCAGCGGAGTGCCTCTAGCTTTTCGACGACTCGCCACTCGTCTATCGCGTCGATGGACGCCGGCGCATTGAATGCGACGAGCACGTCCGCGTCGATCTTCTTCCCCTTGGAATCGAAGAGCTCGTCCGCCTCGAGCCTCCGCCTCATGTAGGCCAGGCGCTCGTCGAGCTGCGCCTGCAGCGCCTCTCGATCGACGGGTGCCAGTAGATCCGCCTGGCCGATCGGCTCGCCGTCCCGCTGCTCTTGCAGCGCAAGCTGGTGGTGCCGGACCGCCGCTGCGTCCATGAGCGGCTCGTCGAGCGGCCCGTAGGCCTCGTTCCGGGCAAGCCAGTATTCGAGCGTCTCATGGGCGGGAGACACATGGGCCAGCGGAGGCTCGGCTTTGCGGGTTTCGGGGCACCAGGCAGGGCGCGGTGGTTTTTCCGCAACGTGCGGGCCGTCGTCCCTGCACCCGGGCAATGAGACAAGGCATAGCGCTGCCGCAACGGCCAGGCGAAACGCTATGTGGGTGCCAGCATCCATCGGAGGATTTGGTCTTCGACGGTGCCCTCGGACCCGAGTCCAAGGTCCACGTTCTGCGGGAAGCCCACGTGGCCCCCCCGCTGTGTGACGATCCGCCGCAGCCTGGTCGCATTCTGGAGCCAAGGCCGCACCGTGTCGATCGGCACCATCGGGTCCCCTTCGGTTGCGATGAACAGGGTCGGCGTTTCGATGTCTTCGAGGACGTGGCAGGCGCTGGTCCGCGCCCAGTAGTCCTCGGCACCTGCGAACCCGTGGCGCGGCGCGATGACCCGTTCGTCCCACTGCTCGATCGTGTCGATGCGGTCGGCTTCCGCCACAGAGAGAGGCACCTCACGACGCTCGGCAACGCTACGGTAGATGTCCTTGAGGGCGTTCAAAATGTGTCGACGATAGAACAGGCCCCGCGGCTGGTCGATCGCGCGCGCGCCCGGCTTCAAGTCGATCGGCGAGCAGACCGTAGCAGCGGCTCGAACGCGGGGCTCCGGCCGGTTGGCGAGATAGCGAAGCATCATGTTGCCGCCGAGTGAGTACGCGAGCAGGAGGATATTGTCGTAGCCGGCGAGACCCGGGCTCCGCAGCGCTGCATCGAGGTCGTCGGTGAGGCCGGCATGGTAGTAGTCGGCGCCGCTGCGATCGGCGCCGCGAAGATTGAGCCGGAGGCTGTCCATCCCTGCGCGTGCTGCGGCAAGTGCGGCCCGTCGCGCGTAGTAGCTCGTCGCGCTGCCACCGAGTCCGTGCACGATCACCACGATGGTGTCGGAGGCGCCGCTTCCGCTCAGTCGTCCGCTCAGCTCGAGCGTACCGACCACGCCATCGCT
>CAMYJN010000135.1 GCA_947258625.1 uncultured Polyangiaceae bacterium
CGGAACACCCCAAGCTAGGAAAAGCCGGTGAGCCGCGCCTCCTGGGACCAATACTTCATGGATATCGCCGTCGTGGTGGCGACTCGCTCGACCTGCCCCCGCAAGCACGTCGGCTCGGTCATCGTTCGCGACAAGACCATCCTCTCCACGGGCTACAACGGCTCGGTCCGCGGCCTCCCACACTGCGACCAGGTCGGCCATATGATGGTCGACGGCCACTGCGTCCGGACCATTCACGCCGAGGTCAACGCAATCATCCAAGCCGCCAAGAACGGCTCCCGCATCGACGGCGCCTCGATCTACGTCACCGCGTCCCCATGTTGGAACTGCTTCAAGGCGATTTGCAACGTCGGCATCAAGCGCATCATCTTCGAAGAGTTCTATCGCGACGAGCGGATCTTCGAGGTCTCGCAGACGCTGGGCATCGAGCTGGTGGAGCTTCACCGTGAGTTGGCGGCCCCCAAGGCTGCACCTTGACGGCTCTTCGCCCCGGCTGTACGAACCGCGCCTGTCCAGCCCCCTAAAAGCCGATGCAATCTGAAATTCGCGAGATCAGCCCCGTCCTTGTGGAGGTTACGGTCGAAGTGCCGTGGGACCGCATCCAGAAGGACCTCAACGACACCTATAAGGAGATCGGCAAGACCGCCCGCGTTCGCGGCTTCCGTCCGGGAAAGGTGCCGAGGGATGTGCTGAAGCAGGTGTACGGCCGCGAAGCCGCTGCGCAGGTGACGGGCACCCTGGTCGAGCAGGGCCTGATGCAAGCCGTGCAGGAGCACGAGCTCCACATCGTCGCGCAGCCGCAGATGGAAGAAGCACCGGCGCTCGAGAAAGGCAAGCCGCTCACCTTCAAGGCCAAGGTCGAGGTGCGACCGAAGATCGACCGAGTCGCGATCGACGCGCTCGAAGCTTGGCAGGCGCCGATCGAGATTCCGAACGAAGACGTCGACGCCGAAGTCGAAGGGCTTCGAAACCAGCACGCCGAGATTCAAGTCCCGGACCCGATGCGCGGGGCGAAAGAAGGCGACCTGATCACGATCGACTACACGGTTTCGGTGGACGGCGAAGCGAAGGATGACCTCGGGGCCGAAGGCCGCCAGGTCGAAATCAACGACGATCATCTGCTACCGGCGCTCAAAGAAGGGCTGCTTGGAATGCAGCCAGACGAAGAGAAGACGATCGAGGTCGCCTTCGAAGACGACCACCCGAATCCGGAGCTCCAGGGCAAGACCGCAGAGTTCACCATCAAGGCGACGCGGCTCCACGAAAAACTCTTGCCCGAGCTCGACGACGAGTTCGCGAAGGACTGCGGCGACTACGAAACCCTCCTCGAGCTGCGGCTCAAGATTCGGGAAGGACTCGAGAGCAGCGCCAAGCAGCAGGGTGATGCAAGGCTCAAGGACCAGCTGATCGACAGCTTGATCGAGCACAATGACATCCCTGTTCCGCCGTCGATGGTGCAGCAGCAACAGCAGATGATGATGTACGAGATGGCGCAGTTCATGCAGATGGCGGGTCAGCAAGGCGCGCCGGGTGCGGACTTTTTCTCGGGAATCGAAGAGCGCGCGCAGCGTCGCGTGCAGGCGGGCATTTTGCTCGGGTCGCTGGCGCGCCAGGAAGGCATCGAGGTCACCGAGGCTGATCTGGACGCGAAGTTCCAAGAGATCGCCGAGCAGAGCGGCAAGCACGTGGCCAAGGTCCGAGCCGACTATCAAGAGGCCCAGCGGGACCAGCTCGAATCCCAGCTACTCGAAGAGAAGGTCATGGCGCTGCTCACCGAGCGTGCCAAAATCAACGAAGGGGAGCGGCCCGAGCCCGACGTCCAACCTGAAACCCAAAAGGACGAATCGGCCGAAGACGAAGGGGAAGAGTGATGAGCGAGCCTACGACCGCGCAGATGTACATGCCTTGGGTCGTCGAAACGACGCACCGCGGCGAACGCCAGTGGGACATCTTCAGCCGCCTGATGAAGGACCGCATCATCTTCCTCGGCACCGAGGTCAACGACGACGTCGCCAACGCGATCATCGCTCAGATGCTTTTTCTGGAAAGCGACGACCCCGACAAAGAGATCACCTTGTACATCAACAGCCCGGGTGGCTCGATTACAGCAGGGCTCGCGATTTACGACACGATGCAGTACGTTCGGTCACCGGTGTCGACGGTCTGCCTGGGCCAAGCCGCATCGATGGCCGCTTGGATTCTCGCCTCTGGCACGACTGGAATGCGCAAGTGTTTGCCCAATAGCCGCATCATGATTCACCAACCGCTCGGCGGGATTCGCGGTCAGGCAACCGACATCGAAATCCATGCGCGAGAGATTCTGAAACTTCGTGAACAAATGAACACGATCCTGGCCAAGCATACAGGCCAGACCACCGAACGCATTAAGGAAGACACCGAACGCGATCGCTATCTCTCCGCCGAAGAGGCGAAAGAGTACGGGCTCATCGACGACGTCATCAAGCCCAAGCTCGAAGGCTGAGGCCCCACAAAACGCTGCCCGCGCGCGCGGTCTAGTCCTTGCCGTTAAAGAGGGGGGACGCTAGACTTCTCCGAAGCAGGTATATGGTGGATCGCAGGCGAGATGATGGGCACGGCAATCTTCAGTGCTCCTTCTGTGGGAAGTCACAGAAGGAAGTAAAAAAGCTCATCGCGGGGCCGACGGTGTACATTTGCGACGAGTGCATCGGGCTCTGTAACGACATCATCGCAGAAGAGGTCGAGCGCGAGGAATCGCTCACGACGACGACGCCGCTCCCAAAGCCCGCCGAGATCAAAGACATCCTCGATGAGTACGTCATTGGGCAGGAGCGCGCGAAGAAGATCCTCTCCGTTGCGGTCCACAACCACTACAAGCGCATCGATTCAAAAATCAGCGCCGATGACGTCGAGCTTCAGAAGTCGAACATCCTTCTGCTCGGACCGACCGGCTCGGGCAAGACCCTGCTCGCGCAGACGCTTGCGCGCATTCTCAACGTTCCGTTCGCGATTGCTGATGCGACGACCCTGACCGAGGCTGGCTACGTCGGCGAGGACGTCGAAAACATCATCGTGCAGCTCCTGCAGAACGCCGACCACGATGTCGAGCGGGCGCAGCGCGGCATCGTCTACATCGACGAAATCGACAAGGTCGCGCGCAAGGGCGACAACCCGTCGATCACCCGCGACGTCAGCGGCGAAGGCGTGCAGCAGGCCCTCCTGAAGATCATCGAGGGCACCGTGGCCAACGTGCCTCCGAAGGGCGGGCGCAAGCACCCCCAACAAGACTTCCTGCAAATCGACACGGGGAACATCCTGTTCATTTGCGGCGGCGCGTTCGTTGGTCTCGACGACGTCATCGAGCGGCGGATCGGCGAGCGCAAGCTCGGCTTCGGCGCCGACATTCCGTCCCGCAAAGACAAGAAGATCGGCGAGCTCCTCGAACAGATCGAACCCGAAGATTTGCTGCGCGCCGGGCTGATTCCGGAATTCATCGGCCGCCTGCCGGTCATTGCGACCCTGCACGAGCTCAACGAAGAGGCGCTCGTCGACATCCTGACCAAGCCCAAGAACGCCCTGGTCAAACAGTACCAAAAGCTTTTCGAGATGGATAGCGTGAAGCTCAAGTTCTCGCCGGGCGCGCTGCATGCCGTGGCCCGCGAAGCTCTGAAGCGGAACGCTGGGGCCCGAGGCCTTCGCGCCATCATGGAGAAGTCCATGCTGGACATCATGTACGAGGTCCCGTCCCAGGCCGACATCCGTGAGGTCGCCGTCAGCGAGGAAGTCATCGTCTCGGGTGAGAAGCCGCTCATCGTCTACGAAAAGGAAGAGGCGGAGCTCGCTTAGTGCGGCCCTCTTGGTTCAACCCCGCCGCGCGCGGAGCGCCATAGACTGATGTTCTTTCACCGAAACGACAACGACGACCAGAAGCCCGGCGCCGGTGAGCCCGGTGCAGAAAGCTTCCCCCTGCTGCCGCTTCGCGACATCATCGTGTTCCCGCACATGGTCGTGCCGCTCTTCGTAGGTCGCGAGAAGTCGATTAACGCGCTCGAAGAAGCGATGGGCCAGCACAAGGAAATCCTGCTGGCCGCACAGAAGAAGGCGAAGACAAACGACCCGGCTTCGGAGGACATCTTCGAGGTCGGAACCATCGGCACCATCATCCAGTTGCTGCGCCTGCCGGACGGCACGGTGAAGGTCTTGGTCGAGGGGAAGCGGCGGGCACGGATCACAGAGTTCGTACCGCACGAAGAGTTTTTCCTCTGCAACGTCGAGCCGGTCGAAGAGCTCTACTCGGCCAACGTCGAGATCGAAGCCTTGATTCGTTCGGTTCAGTCGGCGTTCGACGTCTACGCCAAGCTCAACAAGCGGATCGCGCCCGAAATGCTGATGACGGTCCAGACGATCGACGACCCGTCGAAGCTCGCAGACACCGTGGTCGTGCACCTGACGAGCATCAAGCTTTCCGACCGCCAAGAGATTTTGGAAACCGTCGACCCGGCGAAGCGTCTTGAGCGTTTGTTTCAACTGATGAACGCCGAAATCGAGATTCTACAAGTCGAGAAGAAGATCCGCTCCCGCGTCAAGAAGCAGATGGAGAAGACGCAGAAGGAGTACTACCTGAATGAGCAGATGCAGGCCATTCAGAAGGAGCTTGGCGAGCGCGACGAGTTCAAGAGCGAGATTCAAGAGCTCGAAGCGCAGCTGAAGCAAAAGAAGCTCAGCAAAGAAGCGCACCTCAAAGCCCGCAAAGAGCTCAAGAAGCTCAAAATGATGCAGCCGATGAGCGCAGAGGCGACGGTCATCCGCAACTACATCGACTGGGTGCTCGCGCTCCCCTGGGGCGACAAGAGCGAAGAGAACTACGACATCGACGCCGCCGAACAGATCCTCGACGAAGATCACTACGGCCTCAAAAAGCCGAAGGAGCGAATCGTCGAGTACCTCGCGGTGCAGGCGCTCGTGAAGAAGCTCAAGGGGCCCGTGCTCTGTCTGGTGGGACCGCCCGGCGTCGGCAAGACCTCGCTGGCAAAGAGCATTGCGCGGTGCACCGGCCGGGAGTTCGTCCGTTTGTCGCTAGGCGGCGTGCGCGATGAAGCAGAGATTCGCGGCCACCGGCGGACGTACATCGGCGCCCTTCCCGGCCGTCTGATTCAATCGTTGCGCAAGGTCGGCGCCAACAATCCGGTCTTCCTGCTCGACGAAATCGATAAAATGTCGGCTGACTTTCGGGGCGACCCTGCTTCTGCGCTGCTCGAGGTGCTCGACCCGGAGCAGAACCACAGCTTCAACGACCATTACCTCGACCTCGATTACGACCTTTCCGACGTGATGTTCATCACGACGGCGAACACCCTGGCAGGCATCCCGCTTCCACTCCGTGACCGCATGGAAATCCTCGAAATCAGCGGCTACACCGAGTTCGAAAAGCTCAACATCGCGATGCGCTACCTGGTGCCGCGGCAGAAGGAAAACGCCGGCCTTCAGGAAATCGACCTGGAGATCAGCGAGAACGCGATTCGCCAGGTCATCCACTATTACACCATGGAGAGCGGCGTTCGGAATCTCGAGCGGGAGATCGGCAGCATCTGCCGCAAGATCGCGCGCCGGGTTCTCAAAGACGGCGATGAGTCGAAGCAAAAGAGCTACCGCGTCGAGGCGAAAAACATCGCCGAGTACCTCGGTGTTCCGAAGTACCGGCCCGACAAGACTAACGAGAAGGACCACGTTGGTCTGACCAATGGGCTGGCTGTGAACGCTTTTGGCGGCTCGATTCTCGAATGCGAAGTCGCCGTCGTGCCCGGCAAGGGTAAGCTCAACATCACCGGCTTGCTCGAGAAGGGCATGCAGGAGTCGGCCCAGGCCGCGATGAGCTACATCCGCTCTCGCCAAAAGCTCCTCGGCCTCGAGGTCGACTTCCACTCCAAGTACGATGTCCACGTTCACTTCCCGAGCTTCGTCCCGAAGGACGGCCCAAGCGCCGGCATCACGATGGCCACCAGCATCGCGAGCGCGCTGCTCAAGATTCCGGTCCGCAAGAACGTCGCCATGACCGGCGAGATCACCCTTCGCGGGCGCATCATGCCGATCGGGGGCCTCAAGGAAAAGCTCTTGGCCGCGCACCGTGCGGAGATGGAAGTGGTTCTGGTCCCGAAAGAAAACCAGAAAGACCTCAAGGAGATCCCGCGCCGGGTCTTGAACGCCCTCCGCATCGTCCTGGTCGAGCACATGGACCAAGTGCTCCGCGAGGCCCTGGTCCTGAGCGACCCCGACGCCCTCTTCGGCGACCACTCCGTCCGCCCCGCCGAATACCGCGAAGGCGAGCTCATCACCCCCGACGACCGCGACCAAGACGACGTCCCCGAGCCCACCGTAGACGCCCCCGGCGCCCGCCAATAGGGGACACTCTCCGGGTGTCTAGACCTCTGTGATCACGGGGTTTTTCAGCGAAAGATCGCAGCGACCTCGACGATTGGCGCTGCGATCTTTGCGTGAGATCCCGAGTGATTTCTGGGGCTTGCGGGGGTAGAGAGTGTCCCGGTTGGACAGGGGGGTGGGAGGCGGTCATGCTCGGCGCCACTTTGGGCGGGTAGCTCAGCGGTAGAGCGCTGGCTTTACACGCCGGATGTCGCAGGTTCGACCCCTGTCCCGCCCACCGGTT
>CAMYJN010000136.1 GCA_947258625.1 uncultured Polyangiaceae bacterium
GGAGTACGCGGTCGGTATCTTCAGCGGGGTCAACGCCCGTGCGTCCCACGGCGTCGCGATCAGCGAGGTCTACGGCAACGTGCCGAACAACCCCTCGGACTTTGGCGATGGCGCGGTGGTGGACTCATTCCACCCCGAGTTGGCGGGCCGTGTCGCAAAGAATTTCGGACAGATCAACACCGACACCAACAGCGACATTACCGGCTCCAAGGAGCTTCGCCACAGTGTGGGCGCAGGCATTGCCTGGGACGCGCGCCCCGTGGCGACACAGGACCTCGGGCTGCGACTGTCCGCGGAATGGCTCGCCAAAATTCGACACCTACACATCAACCTGATCAGCTACTTGGCTTGGTACAAGCCCTGGCAGGGAGGGAAGATGCTCTTTGGACCGATGGGCTTCATGGCCGAGACCGGCTACCGATTCTCACTCACCTGGGAGCTCGCGCTCCAATACAGCATGACGTACCTGACTCCTTGGCTCCGAAGCGACAGCAGGAGCTACGGCGCTTTTCAGATCGCCAATGCGACCGACCCGGCGTCCGCTATCCAACAATATAGTGAGAACGGCGAGCAAACCACGAGCAATCACTTGGCGATCGCGGGCACCTCGCACATCATCGGAAACAGTCTCAAGGTCGTCGCCGAAGCCGTGTGGGTCGCCCAGCGCTGGGAGGCCGGGCGACGCAACGGCTTTGCGTTCGGCTTGCAGCTCCAGTTCTTGTTCTGATTTCGGGCGAGGCTAGTGCGGGTGACCACCGGGGCCATGTGGATGCCCGTGCTCGATCTCTTCGTCGGACGCTTCCCGGAGTGATTCGACGGTCACCTCGAAGTGGAGCGTTTCGCCGGCCAGGGGGTGGTTCGGGTCCACGGTGATCGTGTCCTCGGTGATGCCGGTGATGAAGAACGGAATCTGCCGGCCCTGATCGTCGTGCGCGACGACCTGCATCCCTGCTGCGAGCTCGGCGTCGGCAGGGAAGAGATTACGCGGAACCTCTTGGGCTTCGCCGATGCGCGGCCCGTATCCCTTTTCGGGAGACACGGTGGCTTTGATCGACTCTCCTTCGGCCACGCCTTCGAGCTGCTCCTCGAGGCCGGGAACGATGTTCCGGGCGCCGTGAAGGTAGAGGAGCGGGCTCCCCTCGCTGGACTGGTCGATGACTTCACCGTCGTCATCGCGCAGGGTGTACGAAAGCGTGACGACTTTGTTTGCTGTGATCTTGATGCTCATACAATGCGCGCGAACATGGCATATTTCGAGCAACGCGCTAGCGCTCCACAGACCGCGCCGCAATCGCCGGTACGGTGCGTGGCAGCGATTGGAACGCTGGCGGTATTATGGCAGGGTTCGTGCTCCCATCGAGAGGAGCTTCCCATGATTGAAGTGATGACCGACCTTCCCGACCGCGTGCTGGGGCTCCGAGCCCGGGGCGAGGTCACGGCCGAGGACTACCGAACCGTCCTGGTTCCAGCCATCGAGGAGAAGCTCAGCAAGCACCGAAAGGTGCGGCTCCTGTATGTCATCGGGGACGAGTTCAAAGGCTATTCCGGCGCGGCCGCGTGGGAGGATGCCAAAGTGGGGATGAAGCACCTGACCTCTTTCGAGCGCGTCGCCGTGGTGACGGACGTCGACTGGGTCGAAAAGATGATCAAAGCGTTCGGCTTCGCATTGCCCGGAGAGGTGCGTGTGTTCGACGACGATGATCTCGAGGATGCGCGCCAATGGATATCGGAGCCGCCATCCCGCGGACACCTGTCCTTCGAGCTCATCGAAGACAAGGGCGTGTTGATTCTCAAGCCAAAGGGAGAGCTCGAGGCCGCTGACTTCAAACGACTGAGCGCGGAGGTCGACCCTTACATCGAAAAGGCGGGGCTTCTCAAAGGATTGATGGTCGTCACGGAGCACTTCCCCGGCTGGGATGACTTCGCGGCGCTCAGCTCACACGTCCGCTTCATTCGGGAGCACCACAGCAAGATTGGGAGGGTCGCGTTCGTGACCGGCGACCGCGTGGTTTCCTCGCTGCCGCGCATCGCATCGCGCTTCGTCGATGCCGAGGTTCGAGCCTTCCCGATGCACGCAAGAGACCAAGCGCTGCTCTGGGTGGGCGAGCGCTGAGAGGTCACGCAGCCGAATGACTAATGACGATCGCGCATTCGACCGTCGCGTGACCCAAGCCGCGGTTCGCCTAAGCCTTCTCGCACTTCTGGTGTTTTGGTGCCTGAAGATCCTGGCGCCCTTCCTCAACCCCATCATGGGTGGCGTCGTGATCGCGATTGCCGTCAAGACGCCCTATGCGAAGCTTACCAGGGTGCTAGGCGGGCGCCCGAAGCTTGCCGCGGTGCTGCTTGTCGTGGTCGCGCTGCTCCTGCTGATCGTCCCGACGCTCGCCCTCGGAGCAAGCCTGGTCGAGTCGACCGACGGGCTCTCGGCCGATCTCATCCACGAGCATATCAAGATCCCAGCGCCACCAGATGCCGTCGCCGACTGGCCGATCGTTGGCGAACAACTTTACGCACTCTGGCTCGGGGCATCTCAAAATTTGGAGACCGCCTTGGTCAAGCTCGCCCCGTACATGAAAGACGTCGGAGTTTGGCTGGTGTCGAGCGTGGGCGACCTTGGGATTGGTCTCGGGATGTTCATCGTGGCGATCGTCATCGCAGGCGCCATCCTCCCGAATGGGGAGCGAGCCGCGAAGCTGGCCGACAAAACGGCCTACATCATTGCAGGGCCACGCGGCCCCAAGCTCGCCGCTTTAGCAGCCTCCAGCATACAAAGCGTAACGCGGGGAGTTCTCGGGGTCGCTGCAATTCAGTCGGTGCTTGCGGGCCTGGGGATGCTGGTGGTCGGCGTGCCGGCCGCCGGCTTGTGGACGCTGCTCATCTTGATTCTTGCGGTGGTGCAGCTTCCGTCGACGCTGGTCTTGATTCCGGTGATCATCTACGTGTTCTATACGAGCTCGACGGTCGTCGCCGTTCTATTTGCGATCTGGTCCATTCTGGTAGGGCTGAGCGACAACGTCTTGAAGCCTTTGCTGATGGGCCGCGGATCGTCGGTGCCGATGTTGGTGCTCTTCATGGGGTCAATCGGAGGCTTCATGGCCGGCGGTATTCTCGGCTTGTTCGTCGGCGCGGTAGTGTTGTCCCTCGGCTACACGGTCTTCATGGCCTGGGTCGACGAGTCCGGCCCTGAGGATCTGGAGGATGAAGACGTCACATCCGCCCCGACCAAGGCCCGATAGTTTCAGCGAAGAACTCGAACCCGAATCGTCGCCGGAATGGCCTCGAGCTCGCTCAGAAACGAGACGGCGTCTTCCAGCTCGATGTCCATCACGACATAACCGACGTCTGCATAGGTCTCTAGATATTGTGCGGCAACATTGACCCCGTGCGCCGAGAATACGCGGTTGATTTGCTCCATGACGCCAGGCTCGTTCCTGTGGATGTGCAAGATACGTCGGCGACCTTCGTGATCAGGAATGGTGACCTGCGGGAAGTTGACGGCCGATACGCTGGAGCCATTGGCGTGGTATTTGACGAGCTTCGCGACCACCTCGCGGGCGATGTTGAACTGAGCTTCTTCGGTGGCACCGCCGATGTGCGGCGTGAGAATCACGTTGTCGAACTCGCGAAGCGGAGACTCGAAGATCTCTTGATTCGACTTGGGTTCGACGGGGAAGACGTCGATCGCAGCGCCGCCGATCTGCCCAGATGAGAGGGCTTTGGCGAGCGCCTCGATGTCGACGACGCTGCCGCGCGCCGCGTTAATCAAGAGTGAGCCCGGACGCATTCTGTGGAGCGCGTCTGCGTCGATCATGTTGCGCGTGGCCGGTGTTTCGGGGACGTGGAGGCTGACGACGTCGGCCTCGGCGAAGAGCTCTTCGAGCGTGGTCGCTGGCGCCGCATTGCCAAGCGGCAGCTTGTGCTCGATGTCGTAGTAGAGGACGCGCATCCCGAGGCCCTCTGCGAGGATGCCGAGCTGGCTTCCGATTCGGCCGTAGCCGACGATGCCCAAGCACTTCCCGCGCACCTCGTGGGCGTTGCGCGCCGTTTTCGCCCATTCGCCGCGGCGGGCGCGGGCGGACTTTTCGGGAATCCCGCGCATCAACAAGATGATGTCAGCGATGGCAAGCTCCGCCACGCTCCTCGTGTTCGAAAAGGGCGCATTGAACACGGGGATGCCCTCGCGACGAGACGAATCGAGGTCGACTTGGTTGGTGCCAATGCAGAAGCAACCAATGGCCTTGAGGCGCTTGGCGGCGGCAATCGCTCCGGCGTTGATCTGGGTGCGCGATCGTATGCCGATGAGATCGACGTCGGCGATCGCGCTCGACAAATCAGGGCCCGCCAGCGAATGCTTCAAGCGCTCGACGTTCAGATACCCGGCCGCGGCAAAGCTGTCTACCGCGGTTTCGTGAATGCCTTCGAGGAGAAGAACGCGAGTGTCGTTGCGAGCCACGGCCGGAGTCTGAGTCGATCCTAGAGCTGCCGCAAGAAGCGAAGGTACGCTTTGACGACCTCAGCCGGTGCCTCGACCTGCGGGTAGTGTCCGATGGTCGGAAGCTCGACGGTGAAGTGGTCGCGACCGATGACTTCCCGATACCACGCAGAAGATCTCGCGGCCGTCCAATCTCGAAAAATGCCCTCGTTCGCGCTACTGCTCGACTGAAATCTCCATCGCGCCTCAGAGACTAGCCGAATTGAGCTTGCCATGGCGCTGCCGTTCAAAGGCAACTAAGAGAACGCGGTGAAGGAAGGGCTGCTTGCCGAATCTAGATGACCTCGCCGGCGTGCTCGTCCGGCCTCTGCAACTGCTGCGCTCGCGTTCGCGCAACACGCTGGATCGCCTCTCCGTCTATGAAGAGGCGACGCGCGAGGAGCTCTACCCAGCGCCTCAGGGGATTCCGCGCGTCCGCCGGAGGCGCCGATTGTCACTCCCCGGCTTCGAGAACGAGGACTTGACCTTCGCCTCGCCGCACGAGCCGATCGAGCCCGCGTTCAATGCGCACTACCACCAGCGGAGCCGGCGCATCCAAACGGTCTACGCGAGGCGGATTCGTCCCAAAGGGACCGAATGCCGTCCCCGGCTCCTCTACATCCATGGCTACATGCAGCCCGAAACGGTGGTCGAAGAACACGGGTTGTTGGGCGTAATCGCCCGCACGCTCAACGTCGAGATCGTCCACCTTCAGCCGCCCTACCACGGCCGTCGCAAGCCGCGCAGCTCGCCCTACGACGGGGAGCGCTTTTGGACGGCGGACGTGGTGCGAAGCTTCGAGGCGATGCGTCAAACCGTTCTCGATGCGCGAACCCTTCTTTCGGTCATGCTCGACGAATCCCCTAGCCCCGTCGGTGTAGCCGGCCTTTCACTCGGCGGCGCGTTCACCGCAACCCTCGCCTGCCTCGAGCCGCGCTTTGCCTTTGCCGCTCCGCTCATCGCGCACATGCACATGGGCGCGCTGTTTCGAGATGCCCCGGTGCTGGGCGCCATGCGCAAGGACCTTGCCCAGTTTGGCTGGACACCTAGCGACTTCGGGGATTTTTTCGAAAGAATCGGCTGGAACGAGCTCGAACCGGTCATCCCCAGTGAACGCATCCTGCTCCTTGCAGCAGAGCACGACCGCTTCTTCGACGCAGAAGTCATGCGCGCCATGCGGAGACGCTGGGGCGATCCTGAGATCCACTGGTACCCAACGGGCCACCTGGGGTTCCTCCCCCACATGCCGAGCGCGATCGGCCACCTGCGCCGATTCGTCCAAAGGCTCAATCTGGCCTAGGCCGCTCGACGGACTACGGCCCGGCGGACTCTTCGACCATCGGTGGCCGTGGCTCGAGCTTTGGCGCGGGAGGCTCTTCCCTCAGCCGCAAGACCAACTCGAAGTCACCGGTCGTGAGTCGATAGACTTCGCCCGCGTACTGTAGATACCCGAAGCCATAGAGCAGCGATTGAACGCCCAGCTCACCCACGAGCTCGACTCGGTGTGTCGGAATGAACTTCATCGGATCCAAAGCCAGCTCTTGCAGCGAATCGACGACCTGCTGAATCTCCGCCGGGTCCTCGACCTTGAGTTGCTCGGTCTCAGCCATCCCGCCCCCCGATGGACGCGGGTACCTCTGGAAGACGGTCACGCTCTTCAACGGCCCGAGGGGCGCCATTGAAATCGAGGTCGGCTTTTGAATCTCGATGAGTGCGGTCCCGCGCTGAATCGACATCGAGCTCGTCGTTGGAGCCGCACCGGGCGGGCACTTGAACGCCGTGCCGACGATCGTCACATTGGAACCGGTTCCATAGCCGTGCGCCAAGGCAGGCTCCGTGTCTTTTTCGTCCGGCTGACGGCCATCTCCCTGTGCGACTTCCTCAGTACGCAGCAAAAGATGGGTTGCGCCTCTCTCGGCGGCCTGGTTGCGGACGTCGTTCTCGGCGGACTCTTCATTGATGGATGGCTTGGAGTAGGCGCCCGTCAGCCCGCCTCCGTGACCGATCACCTCGCCGAGGTTCTCGCAGTCTAGCGGCTCGTCGTAGAGCAGCACGATCTCGGCTCCTCGGTTACTGAGCTGATCCGCCTTGCAACCCATGAGCGACAATCCAAGAGCCAAGACAACGGAGAATGCGAACATGCGCGCGCGATAAGGAATTC
>CAMYJN010000137.1 GCA_947258625.1 uncultured Polyangiaceae bacterium
CTTGAACGCGTCGGCATCGCGACAGCCCTGTTCCTCGATCCATTCGAGAGGGCCGCGAAAGTTCAAGTCCCACACGGCGCTCGGAAGGAACTCCCAGACGCGTTCATCGCGCTCTTGAGCAAGGTCTTTCGATGGACGAATGAGACGAACCATGGGCTTCGGGGCAGGGACTTTCGTTCGAAACGAGTCCGGATCGTAGCGAACCGGGGGCCTCGCGACTAGAAGGCGGCAGCCGAGGCAGGCGCGCCCCTCGAATTCAGGTGCGATCGTCGTCGAGTGCCCTTCGAGCATCGTAGACCAATGCTTCGACCTTCGACCTCGCGGCGGTCGCGGCGGAGCGAGCGTCGAGCTCGGGCGGCAGGGGCTCGCCGAGCTGAACCGCAACTCGCGTGCGCTTTCGAGCTGCGATCTTGGCGATGTGCTTGCCAAACGAGTCGTCGCCGTACGCGATTGCAGGCGAGTAGGCGAGCCCAACGGGAATGATGGGAACGCCAAGTGAACGAACAGCCGCGAACGCACCAGGGTGGAACTCGTGTACCGAATCTCCTGGAAACGTCCGGCCTTCCGGAAAGGCAACGACCGTGCGTCCTTCTTTAGCGCGCCTGCGGATCTCCCGAAGTGCTACGGCGCCGCTCCGCCGGTCTTCTCGATCGACGAAAATCGTATCGCCGTGCTTCGCCAAACGACCGAGCAGCGGCCAATCCGCCACGTCGTCCCTACTCACCAAGACACCCTGAAAGACGGACAGCATCACTCCGATATCGAGCGCACTCTGGTGATTGGCGACGACCAACGCGCCGCCGAGGTACCTTTGCGGGCCGCCCAGCAGAAGTTCCGCGCCAAAGAGCCGTAGGATCCCGTTCGTCAAACGCGCGCGGTACCGGTTGGCGAGCGCCTCCTGCCCGGACGCTGAAGTCATAACCCGCCGGGCTTCATAGGCCGCGAGAACCCCAGCCGAGAAGCCGAAAAAGGCGCCGGTGCGCAAGATAGCCCGCGCCTTGCTCATTTTCCGGACACCTGAGTTAAGGCTCGCAGAGCTTTCGATTTGATGGCAGTCTCGGCTCGTGTCTGCATCTCTTGCACCAGGGTTTCTCGTCGCGGCACCGTCGATGCGGTGCCCGTTTTTCAATCATACGCTGGTGCTCCTGATCGATCACGGCGACGAGGGTTCTTTTGGCTTCGTGGTCAATCGCATGACCGACCTCGGCATCCAAGACGTCTTCAACGAGGTCGGCGTCACCGCGGACGCAACGGCTGGCGTGGACCTGCCGGTCATGCTCGGAGGGCCAGTGTCTCCGGAGTCGGGTTGGATCCTCTACGACGCAGAGGGCGTTCCTCAGCCGTCGACGGGGCAGACGATCGCCGTGAGCCAGCGCATCGCTTGCAGTGCATCGCTCGAGCTCTTGGAACGCCTCGCCCGAGGTGACGGGCCCGACACCTGTGCGATGATCCTCGGCTACTCGGGCTGGGGAGCAGGGCAGCTCGAGAGCGAAATGAAGCAGGGGTCCTGGATTCCGGTCGACCTCGACTACGAAATCGTGTTCGACACACCGATTGAAAAGCGGTGGGAAGCTGCCCTCGCCACCCTTGGGATAGACCCAGCCCGCTTCATCGACAATCAAATCGCAAGCGCCTGAGCCGGGCGACGTCCGCGAGGGGTGCGTCAGCTTGTTTTCGGCCGGGCCAGAGGCTACCTCCACTCGCGATGCGGTTTCGCCTCGATAGCTTGGTCTGGATCGCGCTTCTCATCCTGGCCGCAGCCTGCAGCGGTAGCTCGGGAAGTCTCAAGAAGACGGGCGTGAGCACACTCGATCCCGAAGATGACGCACGCACGGGTTACGAAAAAGCCTTGCTGAATTTTCGGCGTGGCGATTGCCTCTCGGCCGAGCCGACCTTTCGCGAGATTCGGCGAGAGTTCCCCTACAGCCGTTTCGCAGCGCTCGCCGAGCTTCGGATCGGCGATTGCCAGTTCAAGAATGAAGCCTACCCCGAGGCGATCCAGACCTACCGTCAGTTCGTCAGGATTCGTCCTTCACACAAAGAGATCCCCTACGCACGATTTCGAATCGCCGAGGCTTACTACAATCAAATCCCCGGCGGCTGGTTCATGACGCCCCCTTCGAGCGAGCGCGATCAGAGTGCCGCGCGAGATGCGCTGATCCAGCTCCGCCGATTCGTGGTGGACTATCCGGACGACCAACGCGTGCCCGATGCCAACAAGCTCATGGACAAATGCATGAGCCTGCTTGCCTCTCACGAGCTCTACGTCGCCCGGTTCTATCTTAAGCGAGAGGCGTATCGGGGCGTGATTTCACGGCTGAAGGGCCTGCTCACCGCCTATCCGGGCGCCGAGGTTGCGCCTCAGGCGCTGCTCCTGCTTGGGCAGGTCTATCTCAGGACCGACGAGGTCGACGCGGCCCGGCAGGCCTTCAGCGAAATCGTCCAGCGCTTTCCCGAAAGTGACGAGGCCAAGCGCGCCAAGTCCCTGCTCGGCAAGATCGGCTGAGTGGCAACGAGGGTCCTCTTGGCGCGGATTTCTGGCCAGCGATCGGGCTGATCGCTACCTTCGGCCCTATGGCTCCTTGGGCTCAACAAATTCTCGACGCGGCGAGCGAGCACTATGATCGGGCCGAGTACTCCCTTGCTCAGCCGTACTACGAGAAGCTCGTGCAGCAGGGCCTGCGCTATCCCGACGTGTTCAATCGACTTGGCGTCATTTATCACCTCGGCGGCCGGCTGCCCGAAGCACGCTGGTGCTTCCAGCAGGCACTCGAGGTCAACTCCGGTTATCTGGAGGCCGCGCTCAACCTCACCGTGACGTGCAACGAGCTCGGGGAATATGGCTCGGGGGTGCGCACGCTGGAGCGGGCTCAGCGCCAGTCCGATTCATCAAACGACGCCTTTCGTCGTGGCAAGGTCGCAAATCTTCATAGAGCGCTTGCACGGGCCTACATCGATTTAGACCGCCCTGAGGACGCGATGCACGAGTTTGGGCGCGCGCTGCGGCTCTGTCCGAAGTTCCATGACATTCGGCTCGAGCTCGCCAAGCTGCTGAGGCTTCGCGGCAACGCACATGGGGCTCGCGAGGAGCTGACGCTCATCCTTCAGCTAGACCCCGCCCACCAGGATGCACGCGCCCTCCTCGGCGTCATCGAGATCGAGACCGGCGACCATGGTCAAGGCCTTCAGCACCTACAGGCCGTCATCGCGCAATGCGCCGACCATCCGGTCGCCCGGGCGTATCTCGAGAAAGCGGATTCGGACTATCAGCGCGCCTCCTAAGCATGGGACCTGATCGCTTTGAGGGCGCTCCAAACGGTGCCACACTCCCGGCCAGGTGCTTCCAACCGTTCTTCTCCTTGACGATGACGCTCAGTTTCGTGCGAGCGTGACACCGGCGCTCGAAGCGGAAGGTCTGCGTGTCGTGATCGCCACCAAAGGCAGCATCGCACGCGCCATGATCGAAGAAGAAGCGCCGTCGCTGCTCGTCGTAGACGGCCTCCTGCCGGACATCAACGGAATCACCTGGATCGAAGAGCTGCGAAGGGAGGGCTTCGAGACGCCAATCATTTTCGTGTCCGCCTTCTATCGGGACCTGCCCACTTTCAGGCACCTGACCCAAGAGCTCGACGTGACCAAGGTGTTTCACAAGCCAGTCACGGTGAATCGATTCGCGCGCGCGGTTGCAAGCGTCGTTGCGACCCTTCCAAGCCCCGCGCCGCCTGCGGCGGTGACGCCTCGGCCAGCCGACGATGCCGCAGACGAAGTCCTCTTCCCGGATGAACCCTCCGAACCTCGCGTCGACCCAGGCAAAGCCAAGGCGTCCTATCTGAGCCTGCTCCCGATCGCCGCGGACAACCTCACCGGTGCGATACGTCGTGTCCACTCGGAGGCCGAGCGAGCCAGCGTGGTTTCGGACGCGCTTCGTCAGGCCCACGACCTGCGCAGCGCAGCGCAAACGCATGGCTTCAACGAGATCTCCGATGCCGCAGGCCGTATCGAGCTCGAGCTTCGCCAGCTACAGAAATCGGGGCGCCTCGATTGGACGAGCATGTTCGAGTCAATCGACTCGGTGCGAGCCTACACGTCAGCGGCTGCGGGCCGTCCGAACGACACCCCATCGATGGCCGCTGCGCCGCCCTCGGTCACGCCAGCCGCGAGCTTCTTCCTACATCGCCCCATTCCAAAGGATTTCGTGCCGACGCTGCTCGTGCTCGAAGACGACCCGGCGATGATCGCCTACCTGCGCTCGGCTCTCGACGAGGTACTGGTGCACCTGAGACCCGTTTCAACCGTCGAAGAGGCCCTCAAGATCGCCGGCCGCAACGCGCCGACGGCAGCCCTGGTGGGCTGGCCGCTTCAGGACCGCGAGGCGCTCTCGCAGTTCCTCTCGCTGTTCCGGGGCCTGCAAGGCTGCGCTGAGGCGCCAGTCATCCTTCTCTCAGTCGACGACGATCCGCATACGCGCGCTCTCGCCGCCCAGCTCGGCGTGGATATCTTCTTGCCGCACCCCATCGAGCTCGTCCGATTGCATCACGCGCTGAGCACAGCGGTCGAGCGGGCCATGACCCCGCGACCCAAAGTCGCCGTCCTTCGCGATCCCGAGGCCGCGCGCCTCATCGAAGAGAGTGGTATCGATTGCCTGCTCTTCTTCAGCCTCGAGGAGCTCTTGCGAGAGATCGACGTACAGTGCCCGGACGCAATCCTCTTGGGATCCAGCGTGACCGGGAAGCAGGTGCCGGCGATCATTTGCATGTCCGCCTGGGATTCGGAGTTCGCGCTGCTCTGCTTCGACGACTCCCCGCTGGTTGACGAACGCGAGATCACCGAGTGCCTGATTCGATCGTCGGGTTGGCTCGTGCACCTTCACGGTGAGGCCGATCGAATGGCGCGACTGCGCCGGCAGCAGTTGCGCTGTAGTCAGACCGGCCTGATTACGCGCCCCGGGGCCGTCGCCGCCCTCGAGTTCGGTCTTTCGTCCGCTCAGCGTCACGGGCGCACCTATTCGATCGGGCTATTGCAGACGACTGGCCTCGATGGGCTCGACCACGTTCAGGCCCGGCGCCTGAGGACCTATCTCGGCCGTTTGGTGTACGGCAGATTCCGGCGCGAAGACGTTCGAGGGCGCTGGGATGACGACACCTTCGTCGTCGGCTTTGACGGCGCGAGCGCCCGTGCCGTGGTGGAGGTCGTTCGTAGGCTTCAGTCCGACCTCGAGACGCGCCGAATACGGCAGCCCGAAGAGCTTTTCTTTCTGCACATGGCAGCGGGCCTCGCTTCCTACCCGCTCGACGGGGACACCAGTCGTTCGCTGATTCTCGCAGCCCATGAACGCCTCGAAACGGCCGTCGAACGCGGTCCGGACGACCTGGTTTGGCGCTAGCATTGCGGCTCGCCTCCCCAAGCCGGACAGGCTAAACTGCTCTCATCAAACCAACTGCGCAGCGCGGCCCCGCGGAGACCGATGTAGCCGCCGACATTGAAGTGGGCGATTCGAGCTTGTTGCTCCGGCTGACGGGCCCAGGTGGGTCGAACCTGCGTACGCTCGAAGCCGAGCTCGGGGTTTCGATGGGCCTTCGCGGGTCGACGATTCACATCCACGGACCGAACCGGGACGTCGAGTTGGTGGAGCGCGTCCTTCACGAGCTGATCGACGCCCTCCAGTTTCGAGAGCTCAGCGCTGTCGAGATGGCGCGCGCAGCGCGGACCCTTCGCGCACATCCACAAATGAGGCTTCGCGCGCTTCTCGACGACGTCGTGCTGACGACCTCGAGCCGGCGCATCGTTTCGCCGAAGGGGGTTACGCAACAGACTTACATCCAGGCGATCCGTAGCCACGACATCGTTTTTGGGATTGGGCCCGCCGGCACCGGCAAAACCTACCTCGCGATGGCGATGGCGATTCGTGCACTCCAAGAGCGCCAGGTCAAGCGGATCGTCCTCACGCGCCCCGCCGTCGAGGCTGGCGAACGACTCGGTTTCCTGCCGGGCGACCTCGCGGAGAAGATCAACCCTTACCTTCGACCCCTCTACGACGCCTTGCACGACATGATGGAGCCGGGCCGGATCACCGCGCTGATCGAGCGGGGCACCATCGAGGTTGCGCCTCTGGCGTTCATGCGAGGCCGGACGCTCAACGACAGTTTCGTCGTTCTCGACGAGGCACAGAACACGACGCGGGAGCAGATGAAGATGTTCCTGACTCGGCTGGGCTTCGACTCGAAGACAGTCATCACCGGCGACGTGACGCAAGTCGATCTGCCTGGTGGCGCGTATAGCGGGCTTCGGCACGCCGAAAAGGTGCTCTCACGGATCAACGGCATCGACTTCGTCTACTTCTCCCATACCGATGTCGTGCGTCACCCGCTGGTGCAACAAATCGTCCAGGCCTACGATGTCCACGAATCGGGCTCTTCCGACGGTGACATCTAAGCTCTGCCTGGTATGCTAACCGCCACATGACCGACCGAATCTATGACGGCGCGCTGGACCTGATCGGCCACACGCCCTTGGTGCGGCTAGCGCGAATCAGCGATGACAAAGGCGCCGAGATCTGCGGAAAGCTCGAATCGCACAACGTCGCCGGCTCGGTCAAAGACCGGCCTGCGCTTTCGATGATCCTCGCCGCCGA
>CAMYJN010000138.1 GCA_947258625.1 uncultured Polyangiaceae bacterium
GGCGAGAATCGCCCCGATCGGGTCGTTGATGATGCCTTCGAGCTTCAGCACGGAGCCTACCGACCCCCGTGGGCGCGCATGACGCAGTAGAGGGCCGATGACCGTTGGGCCGGTGACGACGAGAATCGCGCCGAGAAGGAGGGCGAGCTCGACTCGTAGGCCGAGCAGGTAGTGCCCAGCGATCGACAGAATCGCCCAAGTGATCGGAATCCCAAGAACGATCAATCGCCGAACGGGCGTCGCGACACCCTTGATCTCTTCCCAACTCGCGGTGAGCCCACCTTCAAAGAGCACGACCGCCGCCGCCAGCGAAACGAAAGGGAACACGAGCGATCCGAGAACCTCGTCTGGCGCGAAAAAGCCGGTCACCGGCCCTGCGATGAAACCGACGGCCAGCAGCACCAAGATCGATGGGATCCTCAAGCGCCAAGCGAGCCACTGCGAGCCGGCGCCGAGCGCGACCAAGGTCACAATTCCGTTGATGGTCTCTTGGTGCATGGGTCTTGGCGAATCGTCTCAGCCGCTGCGTTGCCATAGTCCCGTTTGAGCCGTAGAACTCCGGAGATGATTCCCGAGGAGATTGACCTGAACGACCTCAGGCGCCAACTGGCGGCTCGGTTCGGCGAAGCGCCTCCTGCGGGGTATGTCCGTGGAAAGGGTGACCTTCGTGCCGGCGTGGTCGCAATTCTGAAATGCTCGGAGCTCGAGGCCGAACAGCTCGTCGACACGCTCGAATCCCGCCGACTGATCCGCTATCAGGGCGACCCTGCCGAGGCGATCGACCAGCTCGAGAACCTCTGGCGCTTGGACGCCTGCTAACGGTGCCCGAGCTGCTCGAAGCGGGTCTTGTCCGGAAATCAGGATCGGGTACGCTCGACGGCCATGATTCTTAGAAGGCTTTTTTGGGTTCTGGTCGCGGTCGTCATCGCGTGCAGCAGCTGTAGCAGCAGCAGCAGCGTCGGCAGCGATCTGGAACGCCGCGTCGACGAGCTCGTCGCTCAGATGACCCTCGACGAAAAGGTCGCGCAGATGTCGGGGGACAGCGGGCTCCTTCTGACCGAAGGCGACACGCTTTGGAACGTTCCGGGCGTCGAGCGGCTGGGCGTTCCGCCCTTTAAAATGGCAGATGGTCCGAGGGGGCTCGGCCCCGTTGAGGGCGCGACCACGTTTCCCGTAGGGATAGCCCGCAGTGCAAGCTGGAAACCCGGCATCGAGAGGCGTGTCGGGGCAGCGATGGGCCGTGAGCTGCGGGCCGCGGGGGGAACCATCTTGTTGGCGCCCACGATCAATATCCTGCGGCATCCGAGCTGGGGCCGTTCGCAGGAAACGTACGGCGAGGACGTGCACCTGATCTCTCGCATGGGTGTCGCGTTCGTCCAAGGCGTCCAAGAGAACGCACTGGCCAATCCGAAGCACTACGCCGCAAACAGCATTGAGGACACGCGCTTCGAGGTCGACGTCAAGATCGACGAGCGGACACTGCGTGAAATCTACCTGAAGCATTTTCGCGCGGCCGTGCTCGAGGGCCAAGCAGCGTCCGTGATGAGCGCATACAACTCGGTCAACGGGCAGTTTTGCGGCGAGAACGAGCACCTGATCAGGGACATCCTGAAGGGAGATTGGGGTTTTGATGGCTTCGTATTGTCGGACTGGGTCTTCGGGACGCAATCGACGCTGGGCTCGGCGTTGAACGGCCTCGATATCGAGATGCCGATCGCGAGGGTGTACGGAGAGCTACTGCTGGCGGCGGTACAGGACGGAGCTTTCCCGGAGGCTGTGATCGACGATGCAGTCCGTCGGATGGTGCGAAAGAAGTTGCAGTACAGGCTCGGTCAGCCAAGCGGGCTCGATGAAAGCGTGATCGGAAGCGACGAGCACATGGCAATTGCCAGAGAAGCGGCAGTGGAAGGCTCCGTACTGCTGAAAAACGCGTCCAGTGCGCTTCCTTTGGAGACGGGCGCGCTGCAACGAATAGCGGTGGTTGGCATCCTCGCCAACACGCCGAACACCGGGGACAACGGAAGCAGTAATACGATGCCCGCGTTCGTGGTGACGCCACTGCAAGGTATCGAGGAAGCCGTGGGCGAGACCGTGGTGGTTGACCACATCGCAAAGGACGTTCTCGATGGCGACGACCTCGCGGCGATCGGAGCAGCGGATGCGGTGGTCGTCGTGACCGGGCTCACCGCCGAAGACGAAGGCGAAGGGCTCATCGGCGCAGGCGATCGGCTCGACCTCGACCTTTCGCCGGAACGGGAGGCACTGATTCGCGATGCGGCCGGGGCGAACCCTCGAACCATCGTCGTGCTCGAAGGCGGCGGCGCGATCACGATGGGCAACTGGCTTGCCGAGGTCGAGGCGCTTCTGATGGTCTGGTACCCCGGTCAAATGGGAGGCTACGCCATCGCCGACCTTCTGTTCGGCGACGCCAACCCGTCGGGCAAGCTGCCGATCACCTTCCCCACCGGCCTCGACCAACTGCCCCCTTTCGACAACGTCTCGCTCAAAGTGACCTACGATTACTTTCACGGCTATCGATACCTCGACCGGAACGGTGCAACGCCGGAGTTTCCGTTCGGCTTCGGCCTCAGCTACACGACGTTCTCCGTCGACAATCTCCAGGCGAGTCAGGCGACGGCGATGGAGGGCGATGTCGTCACATTCAGCGTCGACGTTACAAACACCGGTTCGGCGGCGGGCGCGGAGGTCGTGCAGCTCTACGCAACGTATCCGGGGTCCGCGGTGGAGCGCTCCGAGCGTGAGCTCAAAGGCTTCGTGAAAGTGATGCTGGACTCCGGTGAAAGCGAGGCCGTGGAAATCTCCCTGCCCGTGAACGATCTCGCCTACTATGACGTCACCGAATCGGCCTGGGCGCTCGAAGGGCTGGAGCACGCGATTCACGTCGGCACTTCTTCCCGAGACCTGCCGCTGTCGACCAGTTTGAGCGTTGCCGCCCAGGCTCCTGTTTTGGTGTTCTGAGGTGAGGAGTCGTCGTCGATGTTGGACCGTTTCGCCGAGGAGGAGCAGATGCAAAGGCTGACATGGGGAATCACGGCGCTCGCAGTGATGCTGGCCGGGGTGGTGGGCACCGCACTTGCGACCCCAGGTATACAGAGCATCGACTTTCCGACGGAAGGCGGCATCCAAGGCCGCGCGGACGTTTATGCGTCGAAGAACGAATCGGCCACCCTGGTCCTCTTGTTTCATCAGGCCGGATGGAGCCGTGGGGAGTACCGGGAGATCGCGCCGAAGCTCGTCGAAGCCGGGTATCGTGTGATGGCAGTCGACCAGCGTTCAGGCGGCGCCGTCAACGGCGTGAAGAACGAGACCCATCGGCAAGCGACGAAGATGGGCCTGCCCCGTAGCTATCTAGATGCCTACGCAGACCTCGAAGCCGCGCTTCGCTACGCGCACGAGGAGCTGGGCGTCGCGCGGATCATCGTTTGGGGTAGCTCCTATTCAGCGTCACTCGTCTTTCGCTTGGCGGCCGAGCATCCGAAGGTCGTGACGGCGGTGATGGCGTTCGCTCCAGGCGAGTATTTCGAGAAACAAAAGAGCCCGGTCTACATCTGGAACTTCGCCAAGCGCGTGAAGCAACCGCTCTTCGTCACCTCCTCGAAAAAGGAGCGCGCGCAGGTCAAGCCGATCTTCGATGCGTCCCCTGCCAAGAAGAAGATCCTCTTCACCCCGGCGTCGCGAGGTCAGCACGGGTCCCGGGCGCTCTGGGAGAAGTTCCCGGATCACGACGTCTACTGGGCGGCAGTCTACGGCTTCTTGAAGAGCTATGCCCCGCCCATGCCGGCGCCCGCACCGAACTAAACCCGCTGGAACCCAGGCCCAGCTGCGCTAAAGCGGGGCTGTGAGCATGCACCGCCGCGACGCTGTCTTGGACCTCGAACGGGCGCGTCTCGCGGGTCGGGCGCTAGGGGCGGACATCGATGTCGCGAGCCAACTGCAGCCCTACGAAGCGAACCGCTGGCACCGCGGCGATACCCCGCACCCGACGCTGCAGCTCGACGACGTCTCGGCGATCCCGTTCCTCGCCGATATCGCAGGGGTCGAGGAGTATCAGCACCGGGGCCGTCTCCGGGCTGGGGACCACGACCTCTACGTGACGGTCACCCCCGCCGTTGCCGGCTACGAAGCTTATTGCCACGACACACTCCAACTAGGAGCGCCGGAGCATCTGGTCGCCGACCCGGTAGGCCCGCCGATCGCCGTTGCGCGCGCGTGCACCATGGGAGCTACCCACGCGCATCTCGTCGAGACGGCAAGCGCCGCGGGCGGGATGACGATTCATCCCTACATGGGCATCGAAGACGTCTGGGAGCTGGCGGCAATGCTCCAGGTGGACAGCCGCTCCCCAATACGCGTACTCGCACCGCCGCCTCCGGTGACGTGGATCGCCAACGACAAGTCCCTGTTCGACGAGCTCGTCGAACGCGTGCTGGGACGCGAGGCGTTGGTCGAAACACGGATCTCTCGAGATGTCGCAGGAATCGAAACCGATCTGCGAGCGCTGTCGCAGCGGCACGAGCGCGTCGGGCTCAAGCGGACCAGGTGCGCATCCGCCATGGGCAACGCGGTCTTCGCATCCTGCGACCTGCGATCGGACCGGGACGCTGCACAGATGGTGCAAGCGTTCTTACGGCGCACCGAATGGCCCGAGGGAGAAGAAGTGCTCACGGTCGCGTGGCTCGATACCGACCTGTCGCCCTCGACCCAGCTCTGGATTCCACCTCTTGGATTCGGCGACCCACGTCTCGACGGGATCTATGAGCAGATTCTGAAAAGCGAAGAGAAGGTGTTCGTTGGAAGCCGGCCCTCGACCCTGCCCGATGCGCTCAACCAGAAGCTCGGGAGCGACGCGTTGATGGTCGGCGCAGCGCTTCAAGAGCTCGGCTATGTCGGACGCTGTTCCTTCGACCACCTGGTGACAGGCGACCCGGACGGGGTCTTCAACGTGGTGTTCACCGAATGTAATGGCCGCTGGGGCGGTACCAGCATGCCGATGAGCCTGCTCGACCGCCTGCTGAATCAGCCACGCCCCGCGTACCGTGCACAAGACGTCGTCTACCCCGAGCTCGTCGGAGCGCGGCTTGCTGACCTCCTCGAGCTCCTTGGCGACCTCGTCTTTCAGACCGAGACCGGCAAGGGGCGCTTCATCCTCTACAACCTCGGCCCCCTCGATGGGCACGGCAAGTTCGACGTGATTTCCATCGGTGCGGATCAAGACGACGCCGAACGTGGCGTGCTCGAGATCCTTCCGAAGCGGCTCGGCTTGTGAAACGGACTTGCGGGGGCGTGCGCTGTCACCCTATGGTCGCCGCATGAGCGCGCAAGGCCTATCCGATCGCCGAATTCAATTGATTCGTCTCGTCTGCTTCTTCTTTGCGGCCTCCTCGTTCGTCATCGGCGCATGGATGATGATCGATCCCGCGGCGGCCTGGGGCTCGATGGGGCTGAACGTCGGCGACGATCCGTTCGTGCAAGCCCTCTACGGCGGCGCGATCATGGGCGAAGGCGCCATGTTTGCGCTCGGCGTCGCCTGGCCGGTTCGCTACCTGGTGTTCTTCCAGTATCTGGTCATCTACAAGACGCTCGCCTGCATCGCAGGGATCGCCGTCCTGCTACGCATGGAGCCCGCCCCGATGGGCGCCTGGGCGCTGATCGGCGGCTGGGCGTTCGCGGGCCTGGTTTCAGCCCTGGTCTTTCCCTGGGCAAAGTGGCCCGACGTGGAAAGCTGGTACGGCGCGCGCGGAGTGAAACCCTGACCGCCTGGTGCTAGAGTCGCGGTCCGATGTGGGAATGGTTGCGCGAGATCTACAGCGAACCGATGTTCTGGCTCTTTCCCGTTGCTGGGACCGTCCTTGCTCTCGTCTCGTTCTTGGCCTTCGCGGTCCCCTTCACGCTGCTCGCCTGGAAGCAGCCCCAATGGGCGGAGCCCTACCGAATCCAAGCACGCAAGACCGGCCGCCGCTCCATCGTCGGCCCGGCCTTTTGGCACGTCGCGCGCAATAATCTGATCTTGGCGGTCGTCACGCTGGGTGCGTGGCCCTTGCTTCGACTATCGAACGTGCACGCAGGGCCCCTGCCCGCCTGGTGGGTCATCGTTCTTCAACTCGGTTTCTTCCTCCTGCTCGACGACTTCTTGTTCTACTGGATGCACCGCGGCCTTCACGAGAGCCGATGGCTCTTCAGGAACGTTCACTCGATTCACCACCGCATCATGACGCCCTGGGCGATCACCGGGAACTATATGCATCCGGTCGAATTCGTTCTGACAGGCACCGTCATGCTGATCGGCCCACTGCTCGTCGGCGCGCACGTCGTCACCCTTTACATCTGGATCGTGTTTCGCGAATGGGAGGCCGCCGAAGGCCACGCCGGCTACGACTTCCCCTGGAGCCCCACCCACCTGATGCCCTTCAGCGACGGCGCCACGCACCACGACTTCCACCACGCCAAAGTCAAAGGCAACTACGCCGGCTTCTTTCCATGGACGGACGCGGCCTTTGGCACGTTGTGCGCCGGGTATGCGGAGCATTTGGCTAAGCGGAAGAAGTTGAAGGCAGCGGCGTAAGAACCGGGGCGCGGGGGAACGCGACGCGGGAGTTCAGCG
>CAMYJN010000139.1 GCA_947258625.1 uncultured Polyangiaceae bacterium
GATTCGGTCTGGAGGCGGGGTCGAAGCCCGAGCTGCTGGTCACACTCGCTGCGATGGAAGACGAAGACGGCTTCATCATCTGCAACGGCTACAAAGACCTCGCGTATATGGAGACCGCGCTCGTGGCACAGCGCTTCGACAACACGGTCGTCGTGGTGCTCGAACGCATCGAAGAGCTCGCGCTCGCCTTCCGGGCATCCGAGACGCTCGGGATCCGGCCCTGTCTCGGAGTGCGGGCGAAGCTCAGCAGCAAAGGCATGGGGCGCTGGGCCGACTCTGCAGGCGACCGCGCGAAGTTCGGCCTGTCGATGTCGGAAATCGTTCACGTCGTCGACGAGCTCGAAAAACGAGGCATGCTCGATTGCCTCAAGCTTCTCCACTTCCATCTCGGCAGCCAGGTCTCGAGCATCATCCCCGTGAAGAACGCCATGCGCGAAGCGGGACAGATCTACGTCGAGCTGATGAAGATGGGTTGCGACATGGGTTTCCTCGACGTTGGCGGCGGCTTGGCGGTCGATTACGATGGGTCGAAAACCGACTTCCGCGGCTCGATGAACTACGACCTGCAAGAGTACGCATACGACGTCGTGGCTGGCATCCAGGAGGCTTGCGAGAAGGCGAGCGTGAAGCCGCCCACCATCGTCAGTGAGAGCGGCCGGTCGATTGCAGCGTATCAATCGGTTCTGGTGTTCGACGCGCTGGGCGTCGACCGCGTCGATTTCGAAGATCCACTAGAGCCCTCGTCCGACGACCATCGGATCCTCGACGAGTTCTACGAGACCTGGAAGGGCATCCAACCCAAGAACGTCCAAGAGTCCTGGCACGATACGCAGCAAGCGCTCGAAGAAGCCCGGAGCCTGTTCAAGTTCGGCTACCTCGGTATGCGCGAGCTGGCGCGCGCAGAGCATCTGTTCTGGAGCTGCTGCGAGAAGATCCTGCGCAGCATGCGCCGGCTGAAATACGTGCCCGAGGAGCTCCACGCCGTCGAAGAGCTCATGGGGGCGATCTATTACTGCAACTTCTCGTTGTTCCAATCGGCGCCCGACATCTGGGCCATGGACCAACTGTTCCCATTCATGCCGATCCACCGCCTCACCGAGGAACCCACCGTCCGGGCGAGGCTTGCGGACCTGACCTGTGACTCCGACGGCATCGTCGACCACTTCATCGACGTCGAGGAGGTTCAACGCTCGCTCGACCTTCATGCCGTGGAACAGGGAGACGAATACCTGCTCGGCATGTTCCTCGGCGGCGCCTATCAAGAGATTCTCGGCGACCTTCATAATCTCTTCGGCGATACGAATGCCGTCCACGTACGGCTCGAAGACTACGGATACAGCGTCACCAACGTGATCAAGGGCGACTCGATCGACGAGGTGCTGCGCTACTTGCAGTACGACCCGGAAGAGATGGTCGAGCGCGTGCGCAAGCAAGCCGAGCGCGCGCTCAACCAGGGTCGGATGAGCTTGCCCCAGCTGCGCACCTTCATGCTCCACTATGAAGAAAGCCTCCGCGGCTACACTTACCTGAAGGGCGACGCCTAGATTCGGGCGATTTCTGGGTCGATTTCGACACGGCGCCATCCAAGCTCTACCTTGAAATTGTGGACCTAGCGGAGTTCCAAGAGGCGCTCCTTCAGCAGATGGAGCGAAAGATGCATTGGGCCTGGCCGGCTTTCACGCACGGACTGGTCTCCAGACAGAAGTTGCACATCCACCTCGAACAGGAGTGGGACGTGTACGTGCGGGACTTTCCGATCATGGTGGGCCGCGCCTACGTGCAATGTCCGATCGCCGAAGTCCGGCGCGAGCTTGCGGAGAATCTATACGAGGAAGAAACCGGGGGCTTGGCAGCAGGGAGGCCGCACCCGGACTTGTTCATGATGTATCCGCAAGGGCTCGGAATGGACCTCGAACGGTTTGCGAAGGTTCGGCTTCTACCGGCCGCGCGCGCCTATCGGGGCTTCTTGGACGATGCAACGACGAATCGCGGCTGGTCGGTGGCAGCGTCGATCGCGACGCTCTTCATCGAAGGCACCGCATATGAACGGCACGAGCTCGATGCGTCTGCGCCACCTCGTCCACAGCCGCCGCTCGAAGAGCATCCGCTCGTGAAGCACTATGGGCTTCCCGTCGAATGCCTGGCTCTGACCAAAGCGCACCGCTCGGTCGAAGGCGAACACCGTCAGGCCGCGTGGCGCGTCATGTTGGATCACGTGCCGGTCGATGACCGCGTCGGCGTGGTCCGCACGATGGCGCAAGCGGTGGACGCATGGCTCGCATACCGGGACGACGTGGCTGCGGCCTGCGGCATCCGCCGAGATGAGCTGCCGCTAACCGCCTAGAAGCTTTTTCTGCACCTTGCCCATCGCGTTCCGAGGGAGCTCGGCCAGAAACTCGATGTCTCTCGGACGCTTGTGGGGGCTCAGGTGCTCGGCAACGAACCCCGCTAGAGCAGCGGCGTCCTCGGCCTCACCCGGCTGCAAGACCAAGAAGGCAGCGATTCGCTGGCCGAGGTCATCGTCGGGCATCCCCACGACGGCGACCTCGCGAACAGACGGGTGCTCCAAAAGGCAGGCCTCGATCTCGCCGGCGCCCACGCGATAGCCGCCCGTCTTGATCAAGTCCGTGCTTCGTCGACCCAAGATACGAATCGCGCCTGCTTCGGTGCGGGTCGCGAGGTCACCGGTGTAGAACCAACCGGCATCGTCCAAGACCGCTGCGGTCGCGTCCTCACGGTTGAGATACCCTTTGAACACCGCATCGCTCCGTACCGCGACTTCACCGATCGTCTGATCATCATGCGCTTCGAGCTCGCGGCGCTGGTCATCGACGAGCTTCAACTCCACGCCTGGAAGCGGCGGCCCAACGTACCCGGGCATCGGAGGGTGGGAGGCGGGCACGGCGCAGTTGATGAGTGTCTCGGTCAAGCCGTATCGCTCGTGCACGCCGCGACCAGTCAACGCTCGGATCCGCTGGTGCTCTCGAAGCGATAGTGCAGCCGAGCCGGAAACGAGCAATCGGGGCCGGCGCAGGGCTTCGCAGAGGTCGGCATCCCCCTTGGCAGCCTCTGCAAGCCGGTGAAACATCGTCGGGACGGCGAACAACATCGTTTGCTCGTGCCGCGGGTCGACGATTGCAGCCGCGAGACCATCGGGCGTGAACCCCGGAACGTAGTGAAGCGCGCCACCGAGACGTAGGCTCCCGAAGAGGCCCAGCACTAGACCGTGGGCGTGAATCAAGGGCAGCGAATGGACGACGGTGTCTCGCTCGGTCCAGTCCCAGGCGTCGGAAAGCGCGTCGAGGTTCGCTGCGATGTTGCGTCGAGTGATGACAGCCCCTTTGGGTGGGCCGGTCGTGCCGGAGGTGTAGAGAATCAGCACCGCTGACTCATCGATCGGGATTTCAGGCAAGGTTTCCGATTGGGGCAGATACGCGGCCCGAAGTGAGGGGACTCCAACCGCTTCGTGGGGCAACTCGTGCCGCTCACAGCAAAACGCAAGCTTTGGAGTGGAGTCCTCAAAGATGTGCGCGAGCTCGCCCGATCCGAGCTTCGGGTTCAAGGGCACCGTCGCCACACCGGCCAGCGCGTTTCCGATCATCGCAGCCGCGGTACACAGGTCGGGCTGCGCCCAGACGGCCACGCGATCGCCAGCCGTGACACCTGTTCGTTCGAGCAAGGTCACATGCTCGAGCGCAGCGCCGGCAAGCTCGGCGTAGGTCCAAGAGTCGCCGTCAACCAGGAACGCCAGGCGCGAATCGGCATGAGTCAGGCGGGGGAACAGGTCGGACACAGGGAGTCGATACCAGCTAACCAGCGCCTTGTCTCACTGGCGCTGGCGCTGGCGCTGGCGCTGGCGCTGGCGCTGGCACTGGCACTGGCACTGACACTGACACTGGCGCTGACACTGGCGCTGGCGCTGGCGCTGGCGTCTGCGGATTCAGACTTGGCGATCGCTTGTCCTTGGTTTGGGTTTGGGTCGCACTGAAGTGAGACCCAAACCCAAACCAAGGAGTCGCTGATGCAAACGAAGATGAACGTATACGACAAAGCGCGAACGGTCGTGCGAGAGCTCGCGCCCCTTCTCTACACGATTCGCGAGCACGATCGGTCGCTGGCGGATCAACTCAAGAGAGCTGCGCAAAGTGTGGTCCTCAATATCGCCGAAGGGCGGGGGAATGATGCGGGGAATGCGCGGGCTCGATTTTCGACTGCTTGCGGGTCCGCCAAGGAGGTGCGGGCGGCGCTGAACGTCGCCAGCGACTGGGGGTACATCGGGAGTCAGACGGCGACGCACCTCGACGAGAGGCTCGACGAGGTGTGCGCCATCACGTGGTGTTTGGGGCGCCGGCCTTAGCGGCCTGACAGCCTCCATGACATCGCGCAAACTTCATCAAGCGCGATGTCGACCTCTGCGACCTTCGTGCTCGGAAGGTAGCCGTACGCGACCGCAAGTTGCAGCCCGGCACGAACTTCCTTTGCGGAGCCGCACGCGGATGCGAACCGAGCTTTCGCGGTTCCAGGATCGTTCCCATCGGCCTCGGCGACGTTGAGAACGACGCTGTTCATCGCCCGATGGATTTGGTCAAAGAGCGACCGATCCCGTTTCCGAACCAACGGCAGCACCTGCCGCAAGCCTCCTGCCGCCTGAAGCGCCCGTTGCTGAATGATGAGTCCCATGAGTCATCTCCTTTTTGCGAGTGTGTCGGGTTCACCCCAAGGACCCGGCACACTCGCAAAAAGGAGATCACGATGACCAAGTAGAGTCACAAGCGCAGGTCACACCGGCGCCGACACTGGCGCTGGCGCTGGCGCTGGCACTGACACTGACACGGACACTGGCACTGACACGTTCCAGGAGCCGTCGTATAATCTCACGTCCTCGAAGCCGAGCGCGGTCAAGGTCAGCCAAGCGAACGAGCCTCGCAATCCTGTCACGCAATAGCTCGCCGTAGTCTTGGTCGGATCCAATCCCTCGTAGAGCGCCGCGAGCTCGGCATCGGACCTCAAGAAGCCGCGGTCGAGGTTCCTCGCCCAATTCACGCTACGCGCAGTTGGGATATGGCCGCTTTCGTATTCGCCGTCCGATCGCGCATCGACGAGCTGAATCGCGGGCATGTCGTAGGGGTCGTCACCGATCTGTAAGAGCACCCAGTTCCCCGTTATCCGAAGATTTTCGTTGACGCCGACGATCGTGTACTCCGTCGACTCTGCCGTCGGCGGGTCGGTATCGAGCGCCCCTTGCGCCGACATCCAGGCTGCGAAGCCACCATCCAGGTAGCGAACATCCTCGTGACCGTAGTATCGAAGGGCCCAAACGACTCGGGACGGGTCGTACTCCGGAGCCTCGCCATACACCACGGCGGTCACTTCGTTCCGTAGCCCGGCCGCGCGCAGCACGGACTGCCCTTGCATCGCCGGCATCAATTGCGCCGGTACGCCCTCGATGGTCGTCGCCAATTCGACTGGCGGCAAGTGAATCGCGCCCGGAATCCGGGAATCGTCGTAGCCCGACTGGCGCGTGTCGATCAGCTGAACGTCGGGATCGCCGAGCCGCGCTTCGACCCAGTCGGTGTCGACCACGAGCTCGGATTCCAGAGGTGCGCCACCATCCGGAAGCCCCGCATCCGGCTGGCCGCACTGCTCGGCGGGCAGCCCCTCACAGTCGCTCGACGGCGGGCTGCTGCCGCAACCCAGAAGCGCCATCATGAATACTACGCCAAGTCTTGTCGCAAGCATCGCGCAACTCTACCCGAAAGACTCGAAATGCGGTACGAGGCTTTCTGCGATGTTCGACCCGAACAAGACCCTCGTCATTGCCAACCCGATGGCCCGGCACGGCTTCGTGGGCGACAACTGGCCGACGCTGAGCGCTCAGATCGTCGAGGCCCTCGGCCCTGTGAACCTGCAGCTCACCAAGTCGCGGGGCGATGGCCTACTAATGGGTAAACAGGCGATCGCCGACGGAGCGCGCACAATCATCTCGTTTGGCGGGGACGGCACCCACAGCGAGGTGGTCGACGGCATCATGCAATCAGGGCTCAATCACGAAGTGACGCTCGGTATTCTCCACGCGGGCACCGGCGGCGACTTCCGACGCATGATCCCCGGCGCCGAGGAGCTCGAGACCGGCTGCGCGGTCATTCGCGATGCGCCTGCAGTCCCGATCGACATCGGCTGGGTCCAGTACCAGCACGACGAAGGGCACCGCGAGGGGCGGTTCTTTTTGAACATCACGTCCATGGGTATGGGAGGCCTCGTCGATCGGTTCGTCGGAGCCTCGAAATCTAAGAGCAGCGGCAAGGCCAAATACTTCAAAGCCGTGCTCCGCGCGCAGATGAAATACAAGCCCGCGCGGATCGGGCTGCGTATCGACGGCAAAGACGAGGGCGAGCACGAAATCAGCAACATCTGCGTTTGTAACGGTAGATGGGCGGGGGGCGGCATGATGTTTGCGCCGGAAGCCCGCGTCGCCGACGGGATGTTCGACATCGTGTTGATTCGCGCGACCTCGACGCTCCGTGGGCTTCCAGTGATGGCAGGGCTCTACAAAGGCACCCACATACGCTCTCCGATCGTGAGCACCTATCGCGGCAGGCACATCGAGGTCGAGATGC
>CAMYJN010000140.1 GCA_947258625.1 uncultured Polyangiaceae bacterium
TCGTCGCGGCAGCGGTCGCGGAGGACGCCTTGCGGGACTCGGACCGTGACGCACAGGAGATGATCGCCCATTCGCCCTTGCTCGCGTATTTGCACCCCGGGCGATTTGCCGAAATCGTTCACACCAACGCCTTCCCCTACCATGTCGGCTTCAAGCGCTGAGGCGGTGACGATGTCCAAGGACCTTCCCAAGCGGATCCTCGACTACCTCGATCGCAATCGCCAAGGCATGGCCGAGCTCCTCGAGCGCTTGGTCCTATGCGAATCGCCCTCTGGAGACCGAGAGTCCCTGATACACGTGATGGGCGTCCTGTCGAACGCGTTTTCCGAGCGGCGTTTCCGACCCTTCATTCTCGCGGGGAAACAAAGCGGTGGGATGCTCGTCGCGATGCCCAAGGAACGTCCACGCCATCGTCCGCACCAGCTGCTGCTCGGCCACTGCGATACGGTCTGGCCACTTGGAACTCTTGAAACGATGCCGGCAAGGACCGCGGACGGCACCTTTTGGGGGCCGGGTTCCTACGACATGAAGGCAGGACTCGTTCAGGGGCTGTTCGCGATCGAAGCGCTTGCCGCGGCGGGCATCGAGAGCTTGCCGGTGACGCCCGTGTTCTGCATCAACTCCGACGAAGAGATCGGTAGTCACGAGTCGACGCGGGTCATCATCCGCTTTGCACGCAGCGCCGACCGCTGTTTCGTGCTCGAGCCCTCTCTCGGCCCGGACGGAGATCTGAAGACCGCGCGCAAGGGGGTCGGTAGCTTCACGATCACCGTTCGCGGGAAGGCTGCGCATGCAGGGCTCGATCCGGGGAAGGGGGCCAGCGCAATCCTCGAGCTTTCGCTCGTCATCCAGAAGCTCTTCGCGCTCAACGCCGCCGAAAAGGGAATCACGGTCAACGTCGGTACAATCGACGGAGGCCTGAGTGCGAACGTCGTGGCCCCTGAGAGCAAGGCTTCGGTCGACGTCCGGGTTCCCAGCATGGAAGACGCCGAGCGAATTGAGAAGGCCATTCACTCGATCGAGGCGGAGACCCCGGGAACCGAGGTTCTGATCGAAGGCTCGGTGCGGCGGCCGCCCATGGAACGCACCCCCGGCAACCAGCGGCTCTGGCAGCTGGCGCGGCGCGGCGCCGAAGAGCTTGGCATCTCGATCGAACAAGCTGCGGCCGGGGGTGGCTCCGACGGCAACACGACCAGCCAGCTCGTGCCGACGCTCGACGGCCTCGGTGCGGTCGGCGCAGGTGCGCACGCGGTCAACGAGCACTTGGTTCTCGACAAGATGGTGGAGCGGTCTGCACTACTGGCGAGGCTGCTCTCATTCCCGCCTCTCGACGACGTGATACCCGCGCCGGGCTAGAGCCCTGCGACTCGGATCACCGCGTCGCGCGCCGGCCGTTCGTCACCCATCTGGTCGAGCAACACGTCGGCAGGGCATTGCGAGGCTTCGAGGAGCGCACGCAAGGGGCGAAGGAGAACAGACTCGTCTTCGCCCGCGTCGTTCAAGTCGCCGATTCGCCGGAGCCCGGACTCTGCGAGCTCTAGGACTTCACCGGCCCAGTCGACCGCCTCTCGATTCATGAACTTGGCGCGGACGCCGCGTCGCGCAAGGGCGTCCCGCTGCCTTTCGACTTCGGGAAAGGACCAGGAGTCGACCAGACCCTCGAGCCCGCGAAAGCTGTCGTCGTCGTACAAAAGACCCTTCCAAAGCGCGGGCAGCGCGAAGAGCATGTCAGGCCGCTGCACGTCTGCGCCCCGGCACTCCAGCGTGTTCTTGAGCCTGGCCTCGGGGAAAAGCGTGCTCAGATGCACGACCCAATCTCCATAGATCGCTTTAATGCCCTGGAAGCCGTCTTGCATGAACGAACGGAACGTCTGCCCCGTATTGTAATGAGCCTTGCCGTCGCGCTTCACGAGGAACATCGGCACATCGAGCGCCCAGTCGACGTACTCGCGGTAGCTCGTCCGGTCTTTCCAAGCGAACGGCAGGAGCCCCGATCGGTCCGGGTCCATGTGAAGCCAGGTCAACGCGCGATACGAACGGTAACCGCTGCGCCTGCCGCCCTCCCAAGGACTGTTGGCAAACATCGCAGTCACGATCGGCTGGGCCCGCAGGCTCACGCGCACCTTCCGCATCGCGTCCTCTTCGGACGCGTAGTCGAGATTGGCCTGCACTGTGCAGGTCTTGGTCATCATGTCGCCGGCCATCGCGCCTCGTGTGGGCATGTACTTGCGCATGACGTCGTATCGCATCTTCGGCACCCAGCCGAGCTGCTCGACCGAGGCAAATGGGTGGCAGCCGAGGCCAAGCCAGACGAGCCCGAGACCGTCGATGACCGGCTGCAGGTCCGCCCAGTGCAGGTCCGATTCCGCCTTGCCGTCATGCACCGTCCGGTAGGGCGCCCCCGAGAGCTCGATCTGGGAGCCCGGCTCCAAGGTCACCGAGGCATCGCCACGGCGAAGGGCGATGATCGGCCCGGTCTCGGTCTCGCGCACCGCGTCCCAGCCATGATCTGCGATCAGCTGTTGGAAGATCGTGACCACGCTGACGGGGCCCTCGTAGGGCAGGTGCGCGCCATTGGCTTTTTGAACCGCGATTCGCTCGGCTTCCGTACCGATCCGCCAACGCTCCCGCGGCTTCTCCGCGTCGTGAAACAGCACGAGCAAGTCATCCATCCCGCCGAGCGGGGCATCGGGTTTCGGCAACGTGTCCTCTGAGCTCAACCTGGGGGCGCGGGACCCTACCACGAAGGCTAGCCGCACGCTGCTAGGCCAAGACCCAAGCGCAGTTCGCGGTTGCACGACCGGCCTGGACGTGGTGGAACGGGTCCGTGGATCGACTGCTCGACCTCCTGCGAGAACGCGGTTTTCGTCGTGGCCATTTCGTATTGAGCTCCGGTAAAGAGAGCGACTTCTTCATCGATTGCAAGCCCGCGGTCCTTCTCGCTGAAGGACATGTGCTGGTCGGCAGGGCTTTGCTCGAACGCATTCGAGATTTGCTCGGTTCCGTTTCGGCGGTGGCCGGGGTGGAGCTCGGGGGCTGTCCTTTGGCGTCCGCCGTTGCCTGCGCCTCGTGGGCGGAGGGCGACCCCATCGACGCCGTCTACATCCGGAAGTCCAGCAAGGGACACGGCACCCGGAAGTTGCTCGAGGGCGCCGAGCGTTTGAGTCCAGGCGCCAAGGTCGTCATCGTCGAAGACACCGTGACGACGGGCGGCTCGACGCTCCGTGCGGTTCAAGCAGTTCGCGACGCAGGCTTCGACGTTGCCGGTGTCATCGCTGTCGTCGATCGTCTCGAGGGAGGAGCTGCCGCAATCCGAGATGCCGGCGTCGTCTTCAGCGCACTCTACGACCGCACCGACTTCATGGGGGAAGCATGAGGTACGCAATGCTCGCCATGCTGCTCGTCGCGGCATTCGCGTCATCGAGCTGCAAGCCGCAGCCGGTCACGATGCAGCCCGGGGCCCGTACCTTCACCCCGGATTCCTACCCCAGCATCTGGGAAGCTTGGACGCGCGACGAGGAGTCTTTCGCCTGGAAGGAGCTGGCCCACGAGATTTTCGTCTCCGCCACGTTCGAATCCTGGGAGTTCCGATGGGCCTATGTGGTCCGGTACGCCTACGATTACAGCCTCGAGCCCGAGGCACGCGACGAAATGCTCCAGGCCAGCCTGGCGAGCTCCCGCCAAGAGCACCGCTTCTTCGTCACCCTCTCGGGGATGGACTTCAAGGAATCGAATCTCGCGGGCAAGACATCCGCCTGGCGGGTCCTGCTCGTCGATCCAGAGGGCAACCAGACCGTGCCGCTCCTCATCGAGCGCGTGAGGCGGCCCAGCGCGGCGGATCGGGTCTACTTCCCCCAGGTTAGCCCCTATCGACAGACGTTTCGCCTCACATTTCCCGCGGTCGACGCCGAGGGCCGTCAAACCATCCCCGACGGCGCCGAGTCGGTCATCCTGCGCTTCACCGGCGCTCGGGGCCGGGCGGACCTTCGATGGCGCCTCCGGCCTTCTCCGGCCGGCTGAAGAAGGTTTGACAGCGTCGATTCGGGCTCGCTATCATTCGGTGGTCTCGTAAACCTTTGTAACAAATGGGGAAACGGGCCGCGTGGGGAGGTTCAGAATGATTGTGCGCCACAGGGGGTGGGCTGCTGCAGTTCTCATTGCAGTGCTTGGTTTGGGTTGTCATGCAGCCGAGGACGATCCGGCGGGACAAGCCGGGGAGCTTTCGGATCCCGTTCGGCGAGAAAACGCCATCTTCAACTTGAAAGCGATCTACACCGAGACACTTGCCGAGAACGGTGGCGATCGAAACAGCGCGGACGTCAAGTCCGTCGCCGATGTGACCGTCGGACCACTGACGCAGACCTACCTCGACTACCCCGAAGATCGAATCAACGGGCTCGCGATTTTGGATCTTCTGTACGAGATGCGCGACTCACGCAGCATTCCTGCGCTCGTCGAAGCGCTGAACTGGCGCACCGAGGTCTCGGAAGACCACGCGATTCGCGCCGCGCAGACGATACAGGGGATGGACGTTCCCCCAGCGGAGCGGCCCAAGGTGATCGAAGCGCTCGCTCGCTCGTTGGAGCGGATCACCGACGCCCGGTCCGAGGACAACAAGATGCGCGTCGCGATGATTCGCGCGCTCGGCTCGCTCAAGGACAAAGGCGCAACCGACATCCTGACGACGATTGCCACCAAGCAAGACGAAAAGCAGAACTTCTTGATCAACCGATTGGCAGCGCAGCAGCTCGGCGAGCTTCGCGACCCCGCCGCGATTCCTTCGCTGATCAAGTGCCTGTTCCTCTTTGCGCCCAACCGTCCGGATCTTCGAATGAACGACGTCGCCGCCGAGGCGCTGATTCTCATCGGCCGCCCGTCGCTAAAGCCGCTGCTCGCGGTGCTCAATGGCGCGGATGCGACAGCCAACGCGATTGCAAAGCAATACATCGATGCGATCAAGGCCCGCCGGCCCGACCTTGCCAACAAGATGACCCTCAGACAGGTCACCGGAGGAGAAGCGAGCTTTGCGCTCGGTGCGCTTGGTTTCTCCGAAGCACTGGAGCCTCTTCTGCGGGAAGCCGGCTCTTCGGACACGCCTCGCAAGCTGAACGCTGCTATCGCACTGGTTCGCATCGACGTGCCGCCCGCGGACGAGGTGCGTGTCCGTTCGACCTTGAAGAAGGTCTACGGGGAGCTGCCGAAGGGCTACGCCGGGATCGCCATGCGCGGGCAGCTGCTCGCAGCGATTGCACACACCTATGACGCGGATCTGATGCCGTTCATCTTCGAACAGGTGGTCGACAAGAAGGCCAATCCGGAGTTGCGTCTGATCGCCGTACAGAACTACGCGCTCCTCGCGAACAAGGCAGAGGCTGCGCAGCTCTCGCAGGCCATCGCGAAGGAACCGCTCTCCGAGGCGGGTGGCTATCGCGAGAAGTTCGAAGAGCGCAGGCCGCTCCTCGACCTTGCAAGCGAGTGCGACACCAGCGTCGACTGCTGGGTCTCCAAAGCCGGGAGCGCGGACAACGACAAAGCTCGCAAGGGTGCATACATGCTAGGGCGATACGGGCGCGGCAAAGGCAAGGCGATCGACGCGTTGGTCGGCCAGCTTGGCAGCGACGACCTCGGGGTTCGTCTCTCTGCGCTGATGGCGCTCGATCGCATCGCCGACAAAGGCAGCTCCGCGGCGGTCTCGAAGATCGATGAGCTACGAACGCGCGAGGAAGGTCAGTCGGTCTGGACTCGCTTCCGCGTCGAGGCGTTGCCCATCCAGGCGCGTCTGCGAAGCCGCGGTGGCAGCGCCGGCTAGATCGAGCAAAAGCTGAGGCCTGGTGCGTATCATCATCACCGTCGGCATGTTGGGAGCCGTCACGCTCACCGGATGCGAGACGGATCCCAACCATGACCTCGCCAGCCAGGCAGCGTCGGGCGACGTAGCGCGTCCGGTAGCCTGGGTGGGTGGTCGTTCGATCGGCTCCGCGGAGGTCGAAGCTCTCGCGGCAACCGAAGCGATCGGCCGCGAGGCCTCGCTCCAACGGCTGATCGACCAAGAGCTTCTCGCGCAAGAGGCCCAGCGACTTGGATTCACCGTCGAGCGGGAAGGCGAGCGTACGATCGAACGGCTCATGGTCCGCTCGATGCTCCACGACATGGAAAAAGAGAATACGCCGGAGTCGATATCGGAGAAGGAGCTTCGCGACGACTATGCCATGCACGAGGACAAGTTCCGTATCCCGGAGCGTCGCCGGACCTGGCATATCCTCGTGAAGGACAAAGGCGACGAGGCCGAGGCCCTGGCCGCCTCGATCCTTCGCGAGCTTCAGCGGGCACAGGACCCGCACACCGTCTTTGAGCGCTACGCGGACGGTGCTCCGCAGGGCATCGAGCTCGAGGTGGTGGCCGAGGAGCTACCGCCGGTCACCGAGGAAGCAGGGCTCGAGAAATCTTATAAAGACGCGATCTTTGCCGCCAAATCTGAAGGTCCTTTAGAAGAGCTCGTCGAGACCTCCTACGGCTGGCACGCGATCGTCGTGGCGGAAATTCTGCCAGCCGAGCAGCTCAGCATGTCCGACGTGGAAGACGCGAGTCGATTCCGAATCAG
>CAMYJN010000141.1 GCA_947258625.1 uncultured Polyangiaceae bacterium
TGAATTCTAGTCGGGGCGAGAGGATTCGAACCTCCGACCTCACGGTCCCGAACCGTGCGCGCTACCAAGCTGCGCTACGCCCCGTATTTCAAGCTCGGCGGAATCTAGCGTTATCGTCGAGTACTGTCAAAGAGCTAACCTACATTTACCCACATGTAGACTTGGTAGGCATCTGCCCAGGGGCCTGCGCCTTCGATCCACGGGCCGACATCCAAACGGCCAGACGATTCAAAGCACAGTGATTTCAAATGTGAAGGCCGGGCCACTTGCAGGTCGAAACCAGGTAGGTCTGCTCCTGCAACCACCTCCCTGCCCTCCTCATTCAGTGGCGAGCAGACCGCGTAAAGGAGGGTGCCGCCCCGCCGCACCAATGGGGCTACGGTCTCGAGCAGACGGCGCTGCTTCTCACCCATTCGGGCAGGGTCTTTCGGGCCGGTTCGCAGTAAAATTTCAGGCCTACGGCGCAGTGTGCCGAGCCCCGTGCACGGTGCGTCGACCAGAACGCGGTCGAACTCGCCCTGAACCGCACCCTTTCCGATCGTCCAATCGACGGGGGCGGTCTGAAGGTTCGTCCGGTCGAGTCGAAGCCGCGTGAGCTCGGCGGGGATCTGTTCGAGGCGATGCTCGTGAAGGTCGGTGGCCACGACGCGGCCGGAATCGCCCACGGCTTCCGCTAGCTGAGCGGTCTTGCCCCCTCGGCCGGCGCAGGCGTCGAGCACACGGTCGCCAGGCTCTGTGCCCAGCATGAGGCCCACCAACTGAGCGCCCTCTTCCTGAGCGGCGAACGCGCCTCGTCGGTAGCCGGGCAACGCTCTGGGATCGCCTGCACCGCGGATGCGCAAGCCGTGAGGCGAAAGGGCCGTCCGTGTCAGCGACGCATCTGGCTGCACGGCGACAATCGCGTCGGCGACAGCATCTCGATTGAGGTCCGCGCGTACCCGCAGATCGATCGATGGGGCGGCCTCACCGACGTGCAGAAGGTCCTTGGCGTGCTCTGAGCCGATCGACGAGCGCAAGGATTCGCGCAGCCAATCCGGAACCGCCAGCGATGACGGCGGCTGCGGGACTTCGGGGCGATCGGCGGCGACCTTTCGAAGCACCGCGTTTGCGAACCCCGCAAGCCTCTTCCCGCGCTTCATCCGCACGAGTTCGACCGCATCGTTGACCACGGCATACGGGGGCACCCGCTCGAGGTAGAGGAGCTGGTAGACGGCGCCGATCAGCACGGCCCGGGTCCAGTCGTCGACCTTGAGCGGCCGCTGAACGTGTCGGCGGATCGCGGCTTCGAGCTCGGGTACCGTCCGCAGCGAGCCGTACACGATCTGCGTTGCAAGCGCGGCGTCGATGCGTTTGACCGAAGCACGACGAAGCTCTGCGTCGAGAGTGGGCGTCGCCCAGGCGTCATCGCTGGCGACCCGCTGCAGCACGCGGGCCGCGATCAGTCTGGCTGGGGCTACCACGGCGCACAGCTTACTCGCGTCCCCTTCCCGGGCACGGAGATTGGAGGCTGCGGGAACCCCGTGATAGGTTACGGTCGTGGAACGGGGCCAGACGCGACCAAGCGCAAGCGAGCCGGCCCGATGAGCGCCTTGGTTCTCGTCGGAGACCCAGATCCGTTCGACCTGCGATTGCTTCACGAGGCTTGCGAGGCTGCGGGGTACGACGTCGTGACAGCGGCGGACGGCCCCGAGGTGCTGGCCATGGTCGCGCGCCGGCCCCCGGACCTGCTGATGCTCGACGCAACGATGTCCGAGATCGACGGCTTCGAGATCCTGCGCATTCTCAAGGCGGACACCAGCCTCGTGAGCATTCCCGTCTTGCTCGTGACCGACGAGGGGGACGTCGATGCCCGGCGTCGCGGAATCGAGCTCGGCGCCGAAGACTACCTGACTCGACCGTTCCGCGTATTCGAAATTCAGCAGCGTGTTCGCAACGTCTTGCGCGCTACGCGGCGCGACCGCCTCGGCATTCCCGAGAGCACGCCGCCTGCCGATCAACGTGACCCGGTGACTGGCGCCGGAACGCCGTCGCAACTCCTGATCAGCTTGGACTACGAACACACGCGCGCAGAGCGCTACGGACATCCGCTGAGCTGCATCGTCGTGAGGCTTGGCAACTCGTCGGGAATCGCGGCGGCAAGCGAGGATGGCAGCGCAGACCGCGCGATGGCGATGATCGGCGGCGGGCTCAAATCCTGCATTCGTGCGGTCGACCATCTCTTTCGCTTGCGGCGCGACGAGTTCTGCATCCTGTTGCCGGAAACCGATGGCAGCGGCGCTGGCTACGTGCTCCGGCGCTTGGACGGCCAGATCGAAAGCGGCGAGCTCTGGGGTGGGAACATCTCTCCACGGCCCGAGGTGCAGATTGGGCACACGAGCATGCCGGAGGTCAGTGTCAAGAGCGGAGAAGACCTGCTGAAGCAAACGCGGCATGCGGTCGCGCGCAATGCTTAGAGCGCAACCGCAAATCGTACGGCCCAGACCACGATGGCGCAGCCCGCGACTGCGAGCGCCCAGCGGTTGAGTCCAAAGCGATCGACGACTTCGCCGATCGACCAGCTGCGCAGGGCAGCAGCGAGGCCAAGCGGTATGCAAGCGGAGACGACGAAAAACAATGCCAGGCCGAGTGGGTTCGCGCTCGCCGCCATCGACCAATGGCCCCGAATGCCATGCGCAAACGCCGTCGTGAGCCCGCATCCCGGGCATGGCGAGCCGGTGAGCAAGAGGAAACCACAGGGTGGCAGGCCAAGCTGGGTGTGGGTCCCGTAACCGCGAACGTCGGGTTCGATCGCCAGGGCCACCGCCAGCACTGCGATCGAGCCAGCCACGATGCCCAGCCAAATCAAGCGCGGTGAGATGGGCCCGACAGGGCGTTCATTGTGGATCGTCGTCATCGGTTGGCTCTCGCCAGTTTGGGTTACGCCGGAGCTCTCCGTCAATGTTCGTTACGCAGGGCAGCTCACAGCAAGGCTCGCCAATCGCCTCGTGGACATCACGACCGACCGGGTTCTCGTTGCCAGCGGCAAAGTCAGCGTAGTGGGCGTGGAGGCACTTCACACCGGTGGATGAGCCACCGACTCCCCCAGTCGGACGGTGGCGCGCATCGGCGGACAGCAGGGCATCACGTTCGCGAGCGTAGCGCGCGTGGGCGGCCTCGAGCGCGCGCATTCGCTCGGGATCGGCGTCGACCTTGGACTGCGCCGCACGAACTGCACCCTTCGACTCGAGCCGGGCGATGCGACGATGCGCGAGAGGGCACGTGAGCCAGTAGCGCGTAGGGAACGGCTCTCCGTTGTTGAGAACGGGAGGGACCTCGGCGACGATGGGCAAACCGAGGCCGCACCTGCGCAGCACCGTCGAAGTCGCACGAAGAGGTCGTCCGATTTGGAGAGCAAGCACGTCGCCGTCGCGTTCCGTCGTGCTCATGATGGGCGCATACAGTCCTTGACCTCGGTCCAGAAATCGGATTCGCCGACGATCTCGAGCATCATCACCACTTCGGCCGCCGCGCGATCCGCTCTCGCCCCGCTGTCTCGCAGGCGACCACAGATGTCTTCGGCGATCGTGAGCCTCGTGGCGAGCTCGGTGCGTGCCAGTGCGAAATCGTAGTCCTCGGCCCACTTGAGGGACCAGACCTCGTCCGCCACCCAGTCACCAAAAACCGCGCGGCTCGTGCGGGCTTTGGGTGAGCGTGCTTGCGCGCGATCGAAGGCGGCGACCCAGGGGCGCCCTGGGGGCCTGGGGCTGCGGCCGTTTCGGAGCGAGCCGATACTGTCGCCGACCCAGGCCATCGCCACGCCGAACTGTGTGCCATCTCGTGCGTCGATGAACTCCTGCGCTTGCTTCTCCCAGCTGCTTCCGCGGAGCGCTGGGAAAGCCTTGGCGTCCAAGATCTTCAAGAGCGGCTCTCGGCTCTGAAGTCGATTGAGATACTTCGCTTCGATGGGCTCCCATTCGGAGAAGCTCAGCTCTTCTCTTGCAGTGAAGGGGATCTTCTTGATGCGTCGATCGGCGATGGGCCTGCTTCCGCCGTCCGAGATCGATGGCTCCACGTCTTCGGGCCGGATCTCGGGTCGGTCACCCATCGTGCGACACGGGCAGCGATGGTCCGTTGTGATTCGACCGCCTAGCGGAGTTGCCGCCAGTCCCAAGGGAAATCGCCGGCAGCCATCGGGCTTGGCCTCCGGACCGAGCTGCGCGTGCACCGAGCAGCGCTGATCAGACATGAGAAACACGCAGCCGCCATCGGCCGCCGTGTTGAGCATGTAATCGTCGTGATCGTCGTTCCAGCCGGCTGAGCCCCGATAGATGCGGCGCATCTCGCCGACTTCCTTCTTGGTCAGCGGCCCGATGCCGTGGATATCCGTGCAGCAGAGGCCGTCGCCGAAGCAGGTGTACCGCGCGCCCGGACGGGGAAGCAGTGGTCGCACTTTCGTCTTTTTCTTTTTGTTTCCAGCCATGAACCTGCGTGGGCTTCCTTAACCCCAGGGAAAAGGGGACTGTCCCCTTTTTCTGGGATATGATTTTGGGATGGGAGCGAGTCCTTCACCGCTCGTGGGTTACAACACGAACGTGCGCCATAAGGGAAAGCTGTATCACATTCAAACCGAAGATTCGGGTGTGAAGCGGCCGCACGTCATCACCCAGCTTTTCGCTGACGGCGGTCGCATCGTCGCTTCGGAGAAGACTTCGTACCAAGAACACCTTGGGACCGACGGGCTCACCGAAATCGTAAAGCAGCTGATGCGCGAACAACACAAGCGCGTGTTCATCGGGCTACGCGATGGTGTGTACGACGAAGGGGACTCCGCCAAAATCGACGGCGATGGCCCGAACGGGGACGCGCTGCCTTCCGAGGTAAGCACCGAGGTGCTGGACCACGCCGCAGCTCTCTTGGTCGAAGGCTCACCGCAGTACGAGCAGCTGCGTCCGAACAGCGCGTCGGGCCAGCGGATCTCACGCGCACCCGCGGCTCCGTTTGGGCACGAGGTGTTGAGTGAAAAGACCCTCGACGAAGTCATTTTGGCCTATCTCGCGCGAGACCTCGAAACGGGCACCTGAGACCGCTCGGCTTGACAGTCTCGGGAGCGCAGCGTTAGCTCGCCGCCGCCACGATGACTGCTCTCAAAGACCGCCTTTTCAAGCTCCTTCAAGATCCCCGCGTTGCGAAGCTCATGCAGAACCCGAAGGTTCAACAGGCTGTGGTCAAAGGCTTTCGTTTCCGTGGGCGTGTCGAAGGGGCGATGGACCAGCGTGTGCAGCAAATGGCCAGCGTGCTCAACCTGGCCACCCAGCGCGACCTGCGCTCGCTCCAACGTCGGATTCGGCACCTGGAACAAGAGCTTCACGAAGCGCAGGAGCGCATCATCGAAGCCGAAGATGCTCGAGAAGCTCAGGCCCGTAGTTGAGCCCGAAGTAAAACACGGCAGCCAGGGGTACGATGATGCTGAGTACGGCGAGGCTCACGCCGAGAGTGGCGATCGCGTAGTCCCAGCCAGTCGGCTTCGACCCTGGGGTTTCGTGCTGACGGATCAGCTCGAGATTTCGCCGGTTCGATTTGTATGCCAGGTCGAAGATATCGCCGACGATCGGCACGGCGCCTGCAAGCAAATCCACCACGATGTTCAGGATCATTCGAAACAAGACCACGCGAGGCACTCCGCGACGGAGCGCCAACGCCATGAGGCCGATCGAGCCCACACCCGTGACGGCGTCGCCAATTCCCGGAAACAGAATGCCGATGACCGGGTCGAGGCCAAAGCGGACGTCGGTCCCCGGAATGCGAAAGCGGTCGTCGAGCAGCGTGACGAGATGCTCCCCCCAGCGCCGGAGCGTCGAAACCGAACGTTCCGCGTCCACCATGCCCGAACTCTAGAGGCGCGATCAGTCGTTCGCCAGAACTTGGTCGCCGCAAGCCTCGGCGATGACCGTTCGAAGTCGCTCTCGCAGGTTCGACCCCTTTTCGACGAAGTGATGAATCCCCAGCTGATGAAGAAGCTGGACATCGTGCTCCTGCGCGCCGGCACTGACCGAGATGATGGAACAGCTCTGCCCGAGCCCTTCGCCTCTGAGCTGCATGCAAAGCTCGACGCCGTTCATGCGGGGCATGTGCAAATCGAGCAACATGACGTCGGGCTCTTCCCTCTGGACTTCGCTCAACGCCTCTTCTCCATCATGGGCAACTCGAATCGCGGTCGAACCGAGAATCTGCCGAACGTAGAACGTGAGGATCTTCGCGAGGTCGACGTCGTCATCAACGATCAATACCGAGGGCACCTTGCGACTCGGCTCCTTGGGATCCTGGCTTCGGGGTCGCTCGTCGCGCACTGCACGCAGCTGCCACGCGACGGCCTCGGCACTTTGGTTGCGGATCTGCGGGTTCGGGCTGAGCATTTCGTGGACGAGCTGACACATCGCCAACGGGCAGTCGGGCCGGAGCTCCGCGAGAGCGACGGGTTGACCGCGCTCGTGCGCTGTGACCACTTCACGAACCGTGCCGCCATCGTACGGTCGCGACCCAGTGAGCAACTCATAGGCGAGCACCCCGAGCGCAAAGATGTCGACG
>CAMYJN010000142.1 GCA_947258625.1 uncultured Polyangiaceae bacterium
GTGGTTCCTGGCACCTCTCCCCGGAACAGATGCTTGCCGCCCGCACCCAGGTTCGGAAAGACCGCGACGAACAGAACGACGATTCCCATGCCTCCAAGCCACTGGATGAGGGAGCGCCAGAGCAGCAGTGGCCGGGACAGTCGCCCCTCGATGTCTGCGATCACCGTCGCGCCGGTGGTGGTCAGTCCGCTGACCGATTCGAAAAACGCATCGTCCACGGACATGCCCGCTCCGAGGATGAAAGGAACGGCCCCGCAAGCTCCCGCGGCAATCCAAATCAAGCTCACGGCAAGGAGCGCCTCGCGACGCGAGATTCGTTCCGACACGAACCGATTTCCGTAGAGAAAGGCCACCAGGCCGACCGTCGAGACGATGATCGCCGAGAGCGCTAGCTCGGCGGCGCCGCCCTGTGGCCGGCTCGGGTCGGGCGCGAACTGGTCCCAGACCATGCCAACCCCAGCGCAAAGAGCGATCATCACGCCGATTCCGAGCACAACGGCTCCGACGGGTCGGATCACGCCACGAAAGTCTCTCGATTGCGCGCTCACTCACCCCTCGGTCGAAAGAGCCGCTCGACGGTCGCCCGCGATTCCTTGGTGGTCATCAGGATGACGCGGTCGCCGGGGTGCACGACGTCTTTGCCGTGCGGAATGATCACGTCGTCGCCGTGCACGATGGCGGCCAACAGCGACCCGCGGGGCAGATTCATGCGGTGCAGCGGTTTGTTCACGGCGCGGCACTTGGGGCTTGCGGTCAGCTCGACGACCTCAGCCTGGCCGTCTTCGAGCACGGTCAAACTGTGAAGGCCGCCGCCTCGCGAGAAGCGAAGGATCTGGTCCGAAGCCACGGTGCGGGGCGAAAGAACGATGTCGATGCCAAGCTGTCGATAGATCGATGCGTAGTCGGCCCGCTGCACGATCGTGGCGGTTCGCTTGCAGCCAGCGCGCTGAGCGAGGAGCGCCGCCATGAGATTGATCTCGTCCTGCTTCGTCACCGCGGCGAACAAGTCGTAGGTGCCGACCTCCTGTTCGTCGAGCAGTGCTCCATCGGTTCCGTCGCCGTGCACGACTTCGATGCCCTGAAACTCGGCGCTGATCTCTTCGGCTACCTCGAGATCGCTTTCGATCATCATGATCGTCGCTTCTTGCTGCAACAGCTCGCGCGCGAGCGCCTTGCCGACCACACCGCCCCCGACGATGCAGACTCGACGTGCTTTGCGTTCCTTGCTGAAGAGCCGCTCGGCGGCAAGCACGCCTTCCGGCCGACCGATCAGGTACACGCGGTCGCCTTTGACCAACACGTCTGCCCCACCAGGGACAAAGAGCTCGCCGTCTCGGACCACGGCGCTCACCAGGGTGTGCGGTGGAAGCTCGAGCGAGGAAAGGGGCTTGTTGAGCACGCGGGACTCGTCGAGGTCGATCTGAACGAGCTCCACCCGATCCTGCGCGAGGTCGACGACGTCCGAGGCGCCGTAGGACCGGGCGATCCGGCTGAGCTCTTGCGCGACGAGAACACGCGGATTGATCACGACGTCGACGCCGAGCAAGCCGTAGCGGATGCCCTCCGTCCACTCGGACCAGGCTGTGCCTTGGACACGAGCGACGACGTGCTTTGCGCCCAGCTGCTTGGACGCCAGTGCGGCGATCAGGTTCATCTCATCGTGGTTGGTCACAGCAACGACCAGGTCGGAGCGACCGACGCCGGCGATCTTGAGCAAGGTTTCGCTGGCGCCGTAACCGATGATCGACGCTACGTCGTAGTGCTCCTCGGCGTATTGCACCGCCTTCGCGTTCGAATCGACCGCGATGATGTCGTGACCTTCTTTGTCGAGGACGCTCAACAAGTGACGACCGACTTCGCCCAAACCTATGACGACGATGTTCATTTGGCACTCACCTCGATCGATGTTTGGGAGTCGCTGTCCTTGAGCTCGCGCTGGATTTCGCCCTCATCCGCGAGCAGGCCCCGGAGCAGCCGCGGTGCGATCAGGTCGTTGAGGATGACCGAGCCCAGCACCACCGAGTACGCGAGGTTCGCCGCCTCTCCCTCATAGACGAGGCGAAAGGAGACAGCCATCGCCAGTGTGACGTCACCGTGTGCCAACAGGCCGCGGAACAAGTCTTTTCGCAACGTGGTGCCCCAGCCTGCGATCAGGCTTGCGATCCACTTGGCCGCGGTGCGTGCAGCGAGGAAACCAGCGAGCGCGACCAAAGTGGGCACCAACGGGGTGGGTTGCCAAAGCGCACCTGCGAAGATCAGGAGCACGATCGCCATCGGACGCTCGGTTGATTCGAGCGTCGTGTGCAAGAGCTGGCCGCCGCGCGCGAAATTCACCAGCACGAAGCCCATCGAAAGATTGACGGCCAAAGGCGACAGTTCGAGAAAATAGGCGCCGCCCGACGCAAAGGCGATGATGCCGACCAACGCTAGGAAGCGGGAGTTGTCCGATTCGTCGCCTGCCAAGAAGAGGGAGAACAGGAAGCCGAGCGCGCCGCCGAGCAAGACGGTAACCCATGCCCACAGGGCTGGCGAGTAGTCTTGTGCCTGAGGCGCGTTCTCGTGGAACACACAGAAGATCAGGCCGAAGGCGAGGATGACCGCGATGTCGCCGAGGCGCGTTCCGTTTCGAAGCAGCGAGGCGAGCCGCCCGCTGACCTCGTAGCGTCTCGCGAGGAGGTCGAACGGCTCGGTCGAATCTGCTGCCGCAAAGCAAGCCAGGGCTGCGGCGCTCAGTGCCGCGCTTCGCGTCGTCGTCTCCACCCAGCCACCGTCCGTGAAGAAGTAGTACGCGCCAAAACCGACGGCGAGACCCGGCAGCAAGTGGTGCAGAAAGACCACGCGCCACGTCGCCGGGTCGAGCTTTTGAAGACTCGTGAAGTCGAAATCGGTGCCGCGCAGCAAGCCAACCCAGCCGGCCGCGAGTGCGATGATCGGTAGCAAGCCAGTCACGTTGTCGAACGCGTGGATCGCCGGGAAGGCTGGACCGAGCAGAAATCCGAGAAGGAGATACTCGGCGCCGCTCACGACGAGGAAACGACGCTGCAATCGCTCCACCACGTTGTGGGCGAGCACGTATGCCACGCCGATCACGATGACGAGCAACACCACCGTGCCGAGCTCGCCCGAGATCCCGGGCGCATCCGGGGCGCTCGCCGCATGTGCGACGCCAGGCAACGTCGCCCAGACGAGCGCCATCGCGGTCAAGATCAGCCTCCCCGCCATATCCGCTCAATTGTGAAGAAGAAGCTGCCCGAGCGGTAGTTCCGGGCTGGACAGTTGTTTAGCTGGCCCAGGCGGGCTAGTTTCGCAGGCCTTCGAGCACGATCGAGATCAGGCTCTTGGTGGTCTCGATCGGATCCATCTGCACCTGCTTGCGGACCGAAGCCAGAGCGAGCGCCTCGACCGCGCCGAGGACCGCGAGCGCGCTTACACGCGGGTCGGAAACCGTCACGAATCCCCGCTCGGCGGCCAATTGGCTCAGGGTCATCGCCCTCTCGTCGAGCTCGTTCGCGAGGTCGGAGATCGCCTGCCGCGCGATGGTCGCCGGAGCTCGCCGCTCTTGAAGATAAAGGCACATCGCGTCCGGGTAGAGGGCGAGCGCGCCGACCAACCGATTGCCCAATTGCCCGTATGCTGCGACCGCCTGGTCTCGATCGGCTGCTTGGCGAAGATGCGAGTCGCACTCCTGGATCGCTTCGACCGTGGTGCTGGAAATCGGCGAAATCACCGCCTCGACGAGGTCGGCTTTGTCCCGGAAATACCGGTAGAAATTGCCCTTCGCCATGCCGGCTTCGCGGGCAACTTCGTCGATCGTCACCGCTTCGATGCCGCGCTGCAAGAAGAGCGAAAGACCGGCGTCGATGAGGTCTTGGACGCGCTTGCGCCGGTTGAGATCTCGCTTGCCGCCCAAAGCACCGGGCCTCTCCACTGGGCCAGCACGCCTTGGCCTTCTTTCGTCGTCCATCGAGTTGCTCCTAACGAGTATCGAGCCGCGTCGATGCTGGATTATGGGGCACGCCCGACCCAGGTAAAGGGTCAAACACGAAAATATTGCGCCTGAGGGGCCGGGATATCGAGATATTGCGCCACGCCGAAGAAAGCCCCACAATTCGTAGTGTTAGCCGCGATTGACAGGGGAGGTGCTGCCCCCTAAGAGCTTGCCTTGGGACCGATGGGATCGTTGGATGACTTTGCCTGCCCGCAAACCTGATTGGCTTCGCGTGAGGCTCCCGGCGGGGCCGCAGCAGGACCAATTCCAGGGCTTGAAGTCTAGGTTCAACGCGCGCGGGCTGCACACGGTGTGCGAGGAGGCCCGCTGTCCGAACATTTTCGAATGCTGGGGCCAGGGCACCGCGACCGTCATGATCCTCGGAGAGACCTGCACCCGGGGCTGCCGCTTCTGCTCGGTTCAGACCGGGAAGCCCGGCGGCGTCGTCGATTCGGACGAGCCTGAGAACACGGCGATCTCGCTTGCCGAAATGGGGCTCGCCTATGTGGTGCTGACGATGGTCGACCGCGACGACCTCGCCGACGGTGGCGCCGCGCACGTTGCGGAGACGGTTCGACGAATCAAGCATCACAGCCCAGCGCTGCGCGTCGAAACCTTGGTTGGAGATTTTCAAGGCCATCACGACGACCTACGCGTGGTCGTGCAGGAGGGGCGCCCGGATGTCTTCGCGCACAACGTGGAAGTCGTTCCGCGATTGCAACGGAGCATTCGAGATGTGCGTTGTTCGTGGGAGCGCTCGGTCGATGCCCTCGTCACAGCCAAGAAGCTCGGCGCTTCGATCGTCAAGACTTCCCTCATGGTGGGCCTCGGGGAAGAGCGCGATGAAGTGATCAGCGCGATGCAGCTTTTGCGCGATGCCGACGTCGACGTGCTCACCGTCGGTCAGTACCTCAGGCCGACCAAGCGTCACGCCTCGGTGCAGCGCTACGTCGAGCCAGCGGAGTTTGAAGACTACGAAAGACTAGGGCTCGAGATGGGGTTTCGCTTCGTGGCCTCGGGGCCGCTTGTTCGCTCGAGCTATCGCGCAGCGGAGGTCTTTCTCACGGGGGCGCTTGCCGAAGAGGTGCACGAACAAGCGGCGCCCGCGATGAATCGCTACGGAAAGAAACGAAAGCTGGACGTGCTCGGCTGAGGGGGACATGCAGGTCATTCGAGACGACGGAAGCCTCGATTCAAAGCTCGATCCGGGCTTGTCCGTCGACGAGATCGTCGCGCTGTACAAGGCGATGGTTCGCACCCGCATCGTCGATGACCGACTCGAAAAAATTCAGCGGCAAGGACGCATCGCGTTTCACGTCGGCTCGCTCGGCGAAGAGGCCGCGATCGTCGGTGCCGCGGCCGCCCTTCGCGACCAGGATTGGATCGTTCCTTGCTACCGCGAAGTGGGCGCCCTGCTCTGGAGAGGCTACCCGTTGCAACGCTACGTCGACCACATGTACGGGAACGCCGACGACCCGGTGCGCGGCCGACAGATGCCGGACCACACCTTCAGTCGGTCGCACCGATATCTCGCGGTGAGCGCACCGATCGGAACGCAGATCCCCCACGCCGTCGGTCTCGCGATGGCGGCCAAGACGCGCGACCTCGATGAGTGCGTCGGCGTTTTCTTCGGCGATGGGGCGACGAGCTCGAACGATTTTCACGCGGCGATGAACTTCGCCGGCGTCTTTCAGCCTCCGGTACTCTTTCTTTGCCGCAACAATGGCTACGCGATCAGCTTGCCGGTCGAGCGACAAACCGCAACGCGCACCATGGCCGAAAAAGCAGCTGCTTACCGGGTCCCGGCTGCACGGGTCGATGGCAATGATGCGCTGGCGGTCTTTGCGGCCGTTCGAGAAGGCGTGCAGCGCGCGGCACACGGCGGAGGGCCGACGTTCGTCGAGCTCCTGACCTATCGCATGGGCGGTCATTCGACTTCGGACGACCCGAGGATTTATCGCAGCGAAGAGGAGGTCGACGCCTGGCGCAACGCGGATCCGATCCTCAGGCTCCGTAGGCACATCGAGCATCGCGAGGTTTGGGACGACGAGCTCGATGGGGACTGGCGCACGGTTTGCGATCTCGAAGTCAAAGATTGTGTGCGGCGTGCGGAGCAGAAACCGCCGCCCGAGCTCGGCGAGATGTTCACCGACGTTTACGCCGAGCAGCCTTGGCACCTTCGTGAGCAGGAAGCACTGTCCGTTGGCGGGCCGCGAGCCGGGACTGAGAAGGACGAGTCATGACGGAGATGAATCTCGTCCAGGCCATCAACAGCGCCCTGCGGGGCGCGCTTCGAGAGGACGAAAACGTCCTGCTGATGGGCGAGGACATCGGCACTTTGGGTGGGGTTTTTCGTGTGACCCAGGGGCTGCGCGAAGAGTTTGGCCCCGATAGGGTGCTCGACACGCCGCTTTCGGAAACCGGTATCCTCGGTACTGCGATCGGTATGGCGCTTCACGGGCTTCGGCCGGTTTCCGAGATTCAGTTTGCGGACTTCATCTACCCGGGCTTCGACCAGCTCGTCAGCGAAGCAGCGAAGTATCGCTATCGAACGGCCGGGGAGT
>CAMYJN010000143.1 GCA_947258625.1 uncultured Polyangiaceae bacterium
CGGCTCCAACCTCATCTACACCAACAGCACCAACGAGACCCCGATGTTCACGGTGCTCTTACGAAAAGCATCCGGGGCTGGTTACTACGCGATGGCGGGGCTTCCGTACGACCCCGTCGTACAGCTCTCGACCCCCATCTCCCGGCTCAGTGTCATGGAAGGTCGCACACTCGCGATCGCTTCGTACAACAGCAAGCTCGACGACGACTTCGAGATCGTCACGACCGACCCGGACGAGCGCGCAAAGATTGAAAAGCGCATGGCCGAGGTGGAAGCTCGAATCGAAGCAGACATGGATCCCTACGTGGCCGCCAGACAGATGGACACCGATGAGATCGTTCGTCTCGATGAGCTTCGAGATTGGCTAAAGGTCTTGGTGGAAATGAGTTATCAAGGAGTTGGCTACCGCCGAGTCAAGAACCCACGAATTTGGAGCCTTCACGACCTCGATGTCTTGATGAACGGAGGGCGTGCATGAGCGAGCGCTGTTACGTTTTGCGGGGCCGCGCGATCGACCGGGAGGGTAGTGAGTTCTTGTCGCCTAGCGTTGGGGTGTTCGTGCCCAGGGTCATCGAGGGCGAGCTGCTGGCTTCGGGGCAGTCGATTGGGACGATCGAAGTGCTCGGCGTGCGGCGGGATCTCGTCGTTCCGGCCGGCGTCGAGGGGCGAGTGGTCGAGCGCATCGGTGGCGGCCGAGCGCGCGTTCCGGTTCAGTACGGGGACGCCTTGCTCGCCATTTCGACTACGTCGATGGCGAGCATGAGCGAGGCTGATTCGCCCGAAACTGTTGATCGGGAAGGTGCGCTCGCCTTCACCGCACCGATGAGTGGCCGCTTTTACAGCCGACCCTCTCCTTCCGAGGCGCCCTTCGTATCGGCGGGTGATATCGTGCAGCGCGGTCAAACGCTGGGGCTGCTCGAGGTGATGAAGACCTTCAACCGCCTGGTGTACCAGGGTGACCACTTGCCGGATGCGGCGAAGGTAGAGAAGGTCGTGCCGAACGAGGGCGACGACGTGGTTCGGGGCGACGTCATCCTGGCGCTGCGATCTTTGGCTGAGAGTTGAAGTGATTTCGAAGGTTTGCGTGGGTAGAGAGTGTCCCCAGCTCGGTGACCGGGCACTGTTTCCTCACCTCGAAGGGGTGGCGTACCTCGCCCATGCGGCGATTTCGCCACTCTCCGCGCCGGTCTGCGAACGCATTCGAGAAGTGACCGAGGACTATGCCTGCGGCGGGATGGCGGGCTTCGTACGCTGGGCGCCGCGGCTCGCACAGGTCCGGCACGATTTCGCATCGCTCATCGGGGCAAGTCCGAGTGAAATCGCGATCGTGGCCAACACCACGCAGGGCGTGATCGACATCGCGTTCGGGCTGTCCTGGCGCAAGGGCGATCGAGTCGTCCTTTTCGACGGCGAGTTCCCCGCCAATGTGACGCCCTGGCAGCAGGCTGCCGAGGAGTTCGGCTTGGAGCTTCGTTGGTTGTCGCTCGACGGCTTTCACCGCTCCGTCGATGAAGGTCTGGTCGCGCTCGAACGAGTGTTGCAGCGGGGTGTTCGTCTCGTGGCGGTGAGTGCGGTTCAGTACAAGACGGGGCTTCGGATGCCGCTCGCCGAGATGGGCGCGCTCTGCCACAAGTATGATGCGGAGATCTTCGTCGATGCGATTCAAGCGCTCGGGGCAACTCCGGTCGACGTGTCCTGGGGAATCGACTATCTCAGCTCGGGCAGCCACAAGCACCTGATGGGAGCCGAGGGAACGGGCTTCTTATACGTCGCCGAACGCTGCGCGGCGATGATGAAGCCGCGGCTCGCGGGTTGGCTCGGTCATGAAGACCCAGTCGCCTTCCTGGTGAGCGACGAGCCGCGGCTGCGCTACGACAACCCCCTCAAGCGAAGCGCACAGGCGCTCGAAACCGGCACCAGCAACGTCATCGGGCTTGCTGCGATTGGCGCGTCACTCGAGCTGCTCGCCCAGCTCGGCGTACCGGCCATCCATCAGCACGTCGATGCTTACCTCCAATCGCTCGAAGCGGGTCTCGTTGGGAGGGGCTTTCAAAGTCATCGGGCTACGCCGCCCGCGCTTCGCTCCACGCTGCTTGGCATGACGGTTCCGGTCGACGTCCGGCTGTCCAAGCTCGCCGCAGCACTTCGCGATCGCGGTGTCATCGTCAACACACCGGACGGCCTGATGCGCTTCGCTCCCCACTGGCCGAACGCTCACGATGAAGTCCCTCGCGTCCTCGACGCGGTAGACCAGGCGCTGGCCGAGCTTCGCGCTTGAGCCTAGGCTCGCCAGATGGTCCGCCAAAGCGATCGTAGTTTCTGGATCTTCAACGCCCTGGTTTCCACCACGGCGGTCGGATTTCTCGGCTGGCTCTTGCTCGTCCGAGAAGGCGGTGGCGTCCACGCCGACCTGAGCTTCATGCCGGGCGTCAATGCTGCGCTCAACGCAACGTCGGCCACGCTGCTCATGGCTGGGTTCATCGCAATTCGAAACGGCCGGCGCGAGATTCACAAGCGGCTGATGGTGTCGGCATTCGCCGCCTCCGCGGTCTTTCTCGTGGGGTACATCCTCTACCACTACGCACACGGCGATACGCCATACCAGGGCGCGGGTACCATTCGGATCGCCTACTTCGCGATTTTGATCAGCCACGTGCTTCTATCGATTGTGATGCTTCCGATGATCCTGACGACATTCTTTTTGGCGGCGCGAGAGCGGTTCGCGACACACAAGCGGCTGGCAAGGTGGACCCTGCCCATCTGGCTCTACGTCTCGGTCACCGGCGTCGTGATCTACTTCATGCTTCGCTGACCCCGGCCCCGGCCCTGGCCCTGGCCCTGGCACCGACACCGACACTGGCACTGACGCTGGTACTGGAACTGGCGCTGACCCTAAACTTGCTCAACACTCCCGGCAGGAGGGCCTCGATGGGGATCATTTCGTGGATCGTGTTCGGATTGCTTGCGGGCATTCTCGCGAAGTTCGTCATGCCCGGCGACGACAGCGGCGGCTTCATCAGGACGACCGTCCTCGGTGTCGCGGGCGCATTGGTCGGCGGCTTCATCGGAACCCGGCTCGGTTTTGGCGACGTGACGGGCTTCAACGTCCGGAGCTTTGCGATCGCGATCGCGGGCTCGGTAGCGCTGCTATGGCTCTACCGACGAGTGAAGAAAAGCTAGGCCCGTCTCAACCGCTGCACCGCGGTCAAGCCCTCGACGATCATCCACAGAAGCAACACGAGCAGCAGTGATGCCAGTGCGGCGAGTGGTGCGTTGCCTTCGGCTAGGAACTGCTGGAGCTTCGTGATCAGCGCGAGGCCCGCCACCGGCATGACCAGCATCATCGGGATGACGAGCGGCCAAACCGGACGCTTCCGCGCGAAGAAGTAGAGCGAAAGCGTCATCAGTGTGAGGGCGGCGAGCAACTGGTTACTTGCTCCGAAAATGGGCCAGAGAACCCACCCGACCGCCTTGGCCTGGCCGGTCGTGGGGTCTGGGGTTTCGGCGAGCGCCAGGTACATCGCCGGTACGACCGCGATCACGGTCGCGATGTAGGGATTGGTCAGAGGCTTGATTCGAAGCGCCTCGCCGAGCTCGCCGAGGATGAAACGTTGGATGCGTGTCGCCGTGTCGAGCGAGGTCGCCGCGAACGCGATCACCAAAACGGCCATCAGCGTACGCGCCAGCTCTGGCGACAATCCTACCGCTTCGAGAAATGCACCGCCGCCGAGGACGAAGGCTGCCGCCTTGTTGCCACCAGCATGTGCCCAGCTGTCATAGTAGACCGCCCAGCTCAGGTCATCGACGACTCCTTGGCCGGGGAGGGCGCAGGCACCGACCAAACCAATCCCGGCAACCGCCGCGAGGGTGGAGGCGAGGGCGAGCGAGCCTTCGCCGAGCATGGCGCCGTAGCCGATGACTCGCGAGTCCGGCAGGCGGTCGAGCTGCTTCGACGTGGTCCCGGACGAGACGAGGCCATGAAAACCGCTGATTGCGCCGCAGGCAATGGTCACGAACAAGATCGGAAAGATCGACGGCGCGCCGGCCTCTGCCGTCCGGTAGATGGGCGCATCGAAGCTCGGATGCGCGATCAAGACGCCGAGAAACAACAGGCCTAGGCCGACGAAGAGCTGATGACTGTTGATGTAGTCGCGAGGTTGCAGCAGCAGCCAGACGGGCAAGAGACTCGCAATCGCTGAATACACCAGTAGAAAGAAGATCCAGCCCGAGGTGACCGCGTGCTTGTCGAAGCCCATCGCGACGAAGTCAACGGGCACCTCCGTGCCGACCCAGACGAAGAAGTACAGCACGGCGAGCGCGATTAAGGACGGCCAGAGGATCCTCACCTGCCGCTTGTAGACGAGCCAGCCGATCACGACGGCAACCAGGATCTGAACATTGATCGGAATGACGCTCGTCGGCTGGCTGACGAAGAGCCCGGCGATCGCCATCGAAAATACGGCGAGGACGAGCCAAATCAGCACCAGCACGAAGCACATGAACAAGATGCGGGCCCGGTTGCTGATCGTCTTCGCCGTGATCTCCGCAATCGAGTGCCCTTTTTCACGCACGCTGGCGACCAGCGCGCCGAAGTCGTGTGCGGCGCCCATGAAGATGGTACCCAAGACGACCCAGGCGAGCGCGGGACCCCAGCCCCAGTACGCGGCCACACAAGGACCGATGATCGGCGCCGCTCCTGCAATGGAGGTGAAGTGGTGTCCGAAGAGCACTGCGCGCTGTGTAGGTACGAAATCGACGCCGTCGTTGAGCTCGTGCGCCGGTGTGACGAGATTCTCATGGTCTTCGAAGACGCGCTCACCCAGAAATCGAGCATAGAATCGATACGCGATCAGGAATGCACCCAGGATCAAAGCTGCGGCCACGGCTGCCATTTGTCGCGTTGGTGGGCTTTTTTCGCGTTTTGGTCAAGTACAATCCCGCTTTCCTTTGGGACGAAAAACGCTAAGGTCCCGCCATGAGTGGGACCTTCCGACCTCACGGCGTGTGGACCGCCCTGACGACTCCGTTTAGCGCGGACAAGCAGGTCGACTACGACTCGTTTGGTCGGCTCATCGATTTCCAGCTGCAAGAAGGCGTCGACGGCGTCCTCCCATGCGGTACGACCGGCGAGTCGCCGACCCTTTCCTGGCAGGAGCACGATGCCGTCGTCGAGGCAGCGGCACGGGCCGTCGAAGGACGTGCGGGCGTCTTGGCAGGCACGGGTAGCAACAACACGGACGAAGCGATTCGCGCATCGACCCAAGCGAGGGAAGCCGGTGCCACCGCGGTGCTGCTCGTCGATTGCTACTACAACGGCCCTTCGAGCCTCGAGCTGCGCACCGAATACTACGAGCCGATCCTGGAGGGCGTTCCCGGCATTCCGGTTGTCCCCTACATCATTCCGGGGCGCAGCGGCTGCGCGCTTTCGGCCGCCGACCTCGCGATTTTGCACCTAAACCAACCGCAGCGGGTGCCCGCGGTCAAGGAGGCGACGGGCGACGTCGATCGCATGCGCTTGGACCGTCAACTCGCAGGGCCTGCGTTGAGCATCCTGTCAGGTGATGATGACCTCACGCTCACGATGATGCGCGACGACGAGATCCGCGGCAGTGGCGTGATCAGCGTGCTTTCGAACATCGTGCCGGGCGCCATCGGTTCCATGGTGCGCGCCCAGGTTGCCGGCGACAGCGAGGAGACGGATCGGCTCGCCTCGGCGCTGGCACCCGTGCTCAGGCTGGTGACTTGCTCGGTCAGCTCGGTGCGGACCCTCCCGAACGGGCAAAGCGTCGAGGTCACCGACAAGTTCCGAAACCCAGTGCCCCTCAAGACGATGATGGCGGGGCTCGGCATGATCTCCCCCACCAAGCGCCCGCCGCTCGGGCGTATGAGCGCGACCGCAGTCACGCATTGCAGGGACGCGCTGCGCCAGGTTCATGCCGCCGATCCAGGGATTCTCGGTCCGATCGAGGAGGCGTTCGACGTGCGCATCGATCAGCGCCTCGGGGACGACGCGAAATGGTCGGCGCTCGCGCGTTGAGGGGACCGTGTACAAAGCCCTGATCCGTCCGCTGCTGTATCTCTTGCCCGCAGAGGCCGCTCATCAACTGGCCTTTGGCTGCCTGCGCGTGCTTGCTGTGATTCCTGGCGTGCTCGCCCTGATGCGGCGCGTGTTTCACCGAGGTGGCGATTCGGCGCGTGTTCGGGCGCTCGGGCTCGACTTCCCGAATCCAATCGGCTTGGCCGCAGGCTTCGACAAAGACGCGGTCGGCTACGAGGCGCTGGGTGCAATGGGCTTCGGCTTCGTCGAGGTAGGAACGCTCACAGGGCAGGCGCAGCCGGGAAACCCGAAGCCACGCTTGTTCCGGCTTACGAAGGACCGGGCGCTGGTCAACCGCATGGGCTTCAACAACCGGGGCTCGGCGGACGCGGTGGCGCGTTTGCAGCGGCCGCACCAGACGATTGTGGGGGTCAACATCGGCAAGACGAAGGTCATCCCTGAAGAGCAAGCGATCGGCGACTATGTCGCGAGCGCCAAGAGGGTCGGGCCG
>CAMYJN010000144.1 GCA_947258625.1 uncultured Polyangiaceae bacterium
CTCGATGAGTGCGGTCCCGCGCTGAATCGACATCGAGCTCGTCGTTGGAGCCGCACCGGGCGGGCACTTGAACGCCGTGCCGACGATCGTCACATTGGAACCGGTTCCATAGCCGTGCGCTAGGGCAGGCTCCGTGTCTTTTTCGTCCGGCTGACGGCCATCTCCCTGTGCGACCTCCTCAGTACGCAACAAAAGATGGGTTGCGCCTCTCTCGGCGGCCTGGTTGCGGACGTCGTTCTCGGCGGATTCTTCATTGATGGATGGCTTGGAGTAGGCGCCCGTCAGCCCGCCTCCGTGACCGATCACCTCGCCGAGGTTCTCGCAGTCTAACGGCTCGTCGTAGAGCAGCACGATCTCGGCTCCTCGGTTACTGAGCTGATCCGCCTTGCAACCCATGAGCGACAATAGAAGAGCCAAGACAACGGAGAATGCGAACATGCGCGCGCGATAAGGAATTCTAGACTTCATCCACGAGTCTCCTGCCGAAACACTGCCTAGCTGACGCGCGAAGTCAACCCCCGTGGCCGCTCCCCCTGTTCGAAGACACTCGCTTTCGACCGAACGCCACGGTAGTGTAGCCCGCCGGAGAACTTCATCATGTCGGCAACTCTGGAGATGCGACGCCGCTCGCTCGAGGACCCCGAAGGCTTTTGGGCCGAGCAGGCAGAAGGAATTGACTGGGTAAGGCGCTGGGACAGGGTCCTCGATAGCTCGAACCCCCCGTTCTACCGCTGGTTTACGGGAGCGCAGCTCAACACCTGTTTCAACGCCCTCGACCGGCACGTCGAAACGCGCGGGAACCAAGCTGCGCTCATCTACGACAGCGCGGTCACGCGCCAACGAAGAACGTACACCTATCGCCAGCTACGCCGGGAGGTCGCCATCTTCGCCGGCGCGTTGGCATCGCAGGGCGTCATCAAGGGCGACCGAGTCTTGCTCTACATGCCGATGATCCCCGAGGCCGTCATCGCGATGCTTGCCTGCGCTCGGCTCGGCGCGGTGCACTCGGTGGTGTTCGGCGGCTTTGCTCCGCAGGAGCTTGCAACGCGCATCGACGATGCAAAGCCAAAGATCATCGTTTCCGCGTCTTGCGGCATCGAGGGCGTGCGCGTGATCGAGTACAAGCCCCTGCTCGATCAGGCGATTGAGCTGTCGAAGCACAAACCAGAGACATGCATCATCCGGCAACGCGAAAGCTGCGAGTGTGAGTTGACCGAGGGCCGTGATATTTCCTGGCAAGACGCGGTGGCCGCAGCCAAGCCACACGACTGTGTGCCGGTGGCCGCGGCAGCATCGCTCTACATCCTCTACACCTCGGGAACGACCGGCGTCCCCAAAGGCGTCGTTCGCGACAACGGAGGTCACGCCGTCGCGCTTCAATGGTCGATGCGGAATGTGTATGGCGTCGAGCCTGGCGAGGTGTATTGGGCTGCCTCCGACGTCGGTTGGGTCGTTGGTCACTCCTACATCGTTTACGGTCCACTTCTAAACGGAAACACCACGATCCTCTATGAGGGAAAGCCGGTCGGCACGCCGGATGCGGGTGCGTTCTGGCGAGTCATCGAGGACCATGGAGTGAGCTGCCTCTTCACTGCGCCGACCGCGTTTCGTGCAATCAAGAAGGAAGACCCGACCGGTGCGCTGCTCGGCGACTATGACATCGGCACGTTGCGCTCTTTGTTTCTGGCCGGCGAGCGATCCGACTCCGATACCTTGAAATGGGCGGAAGCAAAGCTCGGCGTCCCGGTGATCGATCATTGGTGGCAAACCGAAACGGGCTGGGCGATCTGCGCGAATTGCATCGGAATCGAACAACTTCCGATCAAGCACGGTTCGCCCACCGTGGCCGTGCCAGGCTGGGACGTTCAGGTCGTCGACGAAGGCTGCCATCCGCTTCCCGCCGGTAAGTCCGGCGCCTTGGTGGTCAAGCTCCCTCTGCCGCCCGGCTCGCTGCCGACGCTTTGGAACGACGCAGATCGCTTCGTCAGCTCGTACATGAAGGAGTTTCCTGGCTACTACAAGACAGCGGACGCCGGTTACATCGACGACGACGGCTACGTCTACGTCATGTCGCGGACGGACGATATCATCAACGTTGCCGGGCATCGACTCTCGACCGGCGGCATGGAAGAAGTGATCGCCGCACACAAAGATGTCGCCGAATGCGCGGTCATCGGCGTCGCGGACCAACTCAAAGGCGAAATTCCACTTGGCTTCTTGGTACTCAACGCGGGTGTCGATCGACCCCATCACGACGTCGTCTCGGAAGTCATCCAGATGATTCGCGAGGAGATTGGCCCGGTTGCAGCGTTCAAGACCGCCATCGTCGTCCAACGCCTGCCGAAAACCCGCTCTGGGAAGATCTTGCGCGGCACGATGAAGAAGATCGCGGATCGAACCCGGTGGAAAATGCCTGCGACGATCGACGACCCCGTCATCCTCGACGAAGTCACCGAACGCCTACAAGCGATCGGGTACGCGTAAATGAACAGGGAGCAAGAGCGCGCGCTGCTTCTGTTCGCGGTTGCGATCGTGCTCATCGCGACCCCAGTGCGGGCCGTGTGGCTTCAAACCTGGTGGTCTCCCTTTGCATTTTGGCTGGGGATGATCGCGGTCGTGGCGCTGATTCATCGCACCGACCATGCAGCTTAATCACTTCATCCTCTTCTTCCTGGCGGTTACACTGCTCGGGCTCTACATCCTGGGTTCGGAGGTCGTCGAGCGCTCGCCGCGCTGGGGCCGGCTCGGGCGAAACCGATTCAGCTACGCGCTCGCCCTCGGGGTCTATGCAACGACCTGGACGCTCTTCGGAAGCGTTGGGTTTGCCGCGACGGAGGGTTATGGCTTCCTCGCCATTTACTTCGGCGTCACTCTGTCCTGCATCGCGATTCCGTTTCTTTGGGCGCCGGTCGCGGAGCTCGTCGATAGGTATCGGCTCGGGAGCATCGCCGACGTCTTCGCCTTTCGATACCAAAGCCGCACCCTAGGCGCTGCGGTTTCACTTTTCATGGTCGCAGGCCTGCTGCCTTACATCGCCTTGCAGCTCCGTGCGGTTGCGGACGGCGCCGCCATACTGGTTGGCGAGGAACCGAGCGACAAGCTCGGTTCCGTCTACGCTTTGTTGCTGAGCGCGTTCGCCGTGACGCTCGGCGTGCGTTACGCGGACGGCCGCGCCCATCGACCCGGGCTCATCGCGACGCTCGCGTTCGAGAGTCTGTTCAAGCTCATCGCTTTGTTGATAGTCGGCAGCGCCGTCTTGTTCACCATGTTTGGAGGGGTTCGCGACCTCAACGAGTACCTTCGGGCACGACCCGAGCTCGTCGAGAACATGGTGAACCCGGTGATGGGCGACTCATGGATCGCACTGGTGTTCGTCACGTTCTGCGCAGCGTTTCTGCTTCCTAGGCAGTTCTTCGTGGCGTTCGTCCAGCGACCTGGCCCCCGCAGCCTCAAGACCGCTCGCTGGGCCCTGCCTCTGTACCTGTTTGCGATCAACCTACCCGTACCGATCCTCTACTGGGCCGGCCGCGACCTGGCAGCTCCGGGCGTTCGGCCCGACGTCTATGTTCTCATCGCGGTGCAAAGCTCGCCGGCACTCCAAACACTCGCGTTCCTAGGAGCCGTGTCGGCCGCAAGTGCAATGATTTTGGTGTCGTCGATTGCCCTCAGTGGCATGGTTGCGAACTATCTCGTGCCACGTTTCGGGCCGAGTCCGGAGTCGCTGCTGACGCGCTGGGCGGTCTTTCGACGCTCGACGATCATCGGTGTCGTCGTCGCCGGCTTGCTCATCCATTTCACGCTTCCGCGAACGCGCTCGCTCGTCGATCTCGGGCTTGCTTCGTTCGTCGCGGTCACCCATCTGCTGCCGGGATTGCTGGGTGCGCTTTTTTGGCGACGCGCGACGCGGGCGGGAGTGCTCGCGGGTTTAGTCGTGGGCGCGAGCTCCTGGGCGGTGCTGACCGCATCCCCTTTGTTTGGCGTCGAGCTCGACGTCTCGGGCCTCTACGCGCTTTTTGGTTTCACCGACCCGGGCGCGCGAGGGCCCGCCATCTGGCTGAGTTTGACCGCCCATGCGTTCGTCTTCATGGGCGTCTCCCTACTCACCGCGCGCTCACCCGAGGAACGCAACGCAGCGGAGGCCTGTCGTGAACCGCGCGTGACTCGGCTTCTACAGGTGCCCGACTCTCCCGAGTCGCTTCAGGAACGCTTGACTTCGTACGTCGGAAAGCGAACCGCAATCGAGGAGATCGACCAGGCAGCAACCGCAGCCGACGTGTACTGGCCGCCACGAGACCGGCCGGAGCTGCTGCGATTGATCACCGAGCTCGAAGGACGGCTGAGTGAACGAATCGGTCCCCTGGCGGCCCGCACCTACGTCCATGGAGGCCGCCCGGTTCGTGCAGATGCGCTTGCGGAACGGCTGCGCGCTTTCCGAGAGCTCGACTCGCGCTACGCCGCCGGGTCACAGCGCAGCTCACCGGCACAGGCGGCACGCCGCTACCTTTCGCAGCTGATGTCCGAGCTGCCAGTGGGCGTTTGCACGGTCGATGACCACGAAGACGTGGTCATCTGGAACGCCCAGCTCGAGCGGATGTCGGGCTTGGATGAAGACGAAATTTGCGGCCACCCGATGCACGACATCCCAGACCCTTGGTGGCCACTGTTCGACGAGCTTGCCCATCAGCCGACAGGGTCGGTCATCGAACGTGAATACGACCTAGGCGACGGAACGATCGAGCTTCGTGCGCAAACTGGGACGATCCCGGGCGAGTCCCAGGAGGGCCGCGTATTCGTCGTCGAAGACGTGACGGCGCTCCGGCAGCTCGAGCGGCACGTGGCACACAAAGACCGCCTCTCTTCGATTGGCACCTTGGCCTCAGGCGTAGCCCACGAAGTTGGCAACCCGCTGACCGGAATCTTGATGGTTGCACGGAACCTTGCAACAGACCCAGGCGTGGACGACGCCGCGGAACGGCTCGGGATCATCGTGGACGAAGCGCAGCGTATTCACGGGATCGTGCAGAGCCTGCTCACCTTCAGTCGTCGGGATGAAACCCCAGTCGAGCTGCAGGCGATCCCGGTGGCGGGAGTGGTCCGCAACGCCGCGGAGCTCGCGAAGCTCGAGACCGAAGGCTGCCGAATCGACCTGGATCTCTCCGTAGACGCTCCTGCCATGGCAAGCCCTGACGGGTTAACTCAGGTCCTGGTAAACCTGCTGAACAACGCCAGGCAAGCCTGCTCGCCTGGCGCAACCGTCTACGTGCGAACGCGAGTCGACAACGGCTCGGTGCTCATCGACGTCGACGACGAGGGACCAGGTATCCCGGAAGAGCTTTCCGCCCTGGTATTCGAGCCTTTTTTCACGACGAAGGCTCACGGGCAGGGCACCGGGCTTGGCCTTTCGGTGTCCCGACAGATCGTGGAGCAGTTTGGGGGCTCACTCCGCTATGAGCCACGTCGATCCGGCGGAAGCCGGTTCACGATCACCCTCCAAGCCTATGAGAACTGAGGGATTGAAGGACGCTACAGTCCTTTGGTACTAATCACCGGTGGCGAAGATCCTTTTGGTGGAGGATGAGCGGGTCATCCGTGCGGAGATCGAGCGCATCCTTACGCGGGATGGGCACGAGGTCATCGCTGTCGCGAGTGTTGCGGCGGCCGAAAAAGAACGTCCCGAGTGCTTCGACTTGGTCATCACGGACGTGAGGCTGGCCGGTGAGGCGGGTGACGTTTTGCTCGAACGCGTAGGTCAGGTCCCCGTCATCGTGATGACGGCCTATGGTTCGGTGAGCGCAGCGGTGGACGCGATGAAACGGGGCGCAGCCGACTACCTTTCGAAGCCCTTCGAGCCAGACGAGTTGAGTGCCGCCGTCGAGCGGGTGCTTCGGCATCGCGCCGCGATGGCTCTGGGGCAGGAGAGCGCCAAAGCGGATCCTTACAACATCGTCGCAACCCAATCGAGCCCCATGCAGGAAACTCTGCGCTGGGCACGCAAAGTCGCGCCGACCGAAGCAACGGTATTGATCCTCGGCGAGTCGGGCACCGGCAAGGAGCTGATCGCGCGCGCCGTGCACAACCAGAGCGCCCGCACGGGGGCATTCGTCCCGGTGAACTGCGCGTCGATTCCGGAGACACTGCTCGAGTCGGAGCTGTTCGGACACGAGAAGGGCGCGTTCACGGGGGCCCTGAGCCGGCAGGAAGGCCTGGTGCATGCCGCTCATGGCGGGACGCTCTTTCTCGATGAGATCGGTGAGCTCTCTCAGGCCGCGCAGGCGCGCTTGCTGCGGATCCTTCAGCAGCGCGAAGTTCGGCGCGTCGGTGCTCGCAAGGCCGAATCGGTCGACATTCGACTGGTCGCGGCGACGCATCGGAACCTTCCAATGCTCGTAGAACAGGGGGAATTCCGAGCGGATCTGTATTTTCGGATCAAGGTCGTGGAGATCGAGCTTCCGCCCCTTTGTCAACGCGGCGACGATATCCCCGC
>CAMYJN010000145.1 GCA_947258625.1 uncultured Polyangiaceae bacterium
CGCGAAGGCCAAGGAGCTCCGGCGCATCGCTGAGCGCTTGCTCACCAAGGCCATTCGGCTCGGTGATGACCTCACGGTCGACGTGGCGAAGTTGAAAGACGAGGATGAACGCGCCCGCATCCTGGCTCGGCGCCTTCACGCCCGCCGCCAGGTGGCCCGCTTTCTTCCGAAGCAACTCGTCAAGACCAACCCCGACGGCACCGTCGAAGAGGTCGACCTGATCCACAAGCTCTTCACCGAGCTTGCGCCCCGCTACGTGGAACGAGCCAAGGCCGACAAGGGCGGCGGCTATACCCGGGTCATCAAGGTCAACCATCGGCGCGGGGACAATGCGCCGATGTCGCTGATCGAGTTCCTCGACTAGTTAGCGCCGAGCGCTTTGGCGGTCGACTCTTTCCTTGGTCGGGAACCGGATGATCATGAGGATCCAGGCGACCGCGAAGAACGGCACGACGACCATCGGTGGCGCTCCGAGGAAGCCGAGGACGAGACCGAAGATCGCGACGCTTTCCGCGAGTGCTAGCGCGACGATGAGGGTCGTCAGGTAGCCGCCGTCGTGCGTGACCGTCGAGCTGTCGCGCGCAGGGCGCCTGCGCAGCATCATCCGCGGTGCCATGAGACTTGCCCCTGCGGTCGTCACGGCGGCGAAGGCAAGCGGGTACAGGAGGGTCTCCCAGCTGCTGCCGGTCTGCAATTCAACCATCTCGAGAACGAGCAAGTAGATCAGTGTTGAAGCGAAGAGGGCAGCCCAGAGGATACGAGGAACCAATAGCGAATCTTTCATGACCTGATGATGACATTGCAGGTTCGTCGCTCCCAAATAGGGAAGGCCGGACCAGGCAGCCGCCCGGGACTACGGAGCCCCAAAGAGGGACGCCGCCCGGGACATGGGTTTCGCAGAACAATTGCGTATATCGGCGATTTCACCGCGGGCGTAGGCTCCGGGATCCAACGGCGAGCGGTGGGCGTTCGTCGGCGCAAAGGAGCAAGACGATGGCTGATGCAGCAATTGTAATTCGATGGAATCGCGTCGTACCAGGACGCGAGCAGCAGGGCCTTTCAATCTTTGGTCAGTCCTTGGAGTATTACGGCACCCTGCAAAGCACGGGTGCAATCGAGAGCTTCGAGCCGGTGATCTTCAACCCAACCGGCGGCGACCTGAACGGGATCATTCTCATCCGCGGAAGTTTGGACCAACTCGACGCTCTCAAGCGCGAGGACCGGTTCATCGATCTCATGATGCGCGCGGAGCACGCTTGCGAAGGGCTGGGCGTGAATGACGCCTATCTCGAAGGCGAGCTCCAATCACGCATGGGGCGCTGGACGCAGATCATCAGCGAATGATACCGGGGCGCGGGGCGCCGCGACACGAGGATGCTGCGAACGGCTCGGCCTGCAAAGGTGGCCCGAAGAACATGCGGGGTCAGGCCACGCAAGCCTCGCCTCGGAGCTCGCGCCCAATCTGCGGTGGTTGCACGCATGCAGATTGTCACTCGCTACGTCGCTGCATCCCCATGTCGCGGCGCCCCGCGCCCCTTCACACGAGATGTTCAGCGCTTGTGTCGGGTGCAGTGCCAGTGACCGTGCCAGTGCCAGTGACCGTGCCAGTGACCGTGCCAGTGTCAGTGTCAGTGTCAGTGCCAGCGCCAGTGCCAGTGTCAGTGTCAGTGTCAGTGCCAGTGCCAGTGCCAGCAAGCTGGTAGCTTGCTCTCCGCAGGCCTGCGGGTTGGCGGTCGCGTTCGGGAACGAGTAGTCCCCGCCCTCGCTCAGGCTGCGACGACGGGCAGCTGGGCGGGCTTCGCCGGCTCTTGGACGTAGAACTGCTTGCAGTACCGTCTGTATTCACCGATCGGTCCGTCGCCTTCGGCGAGGATGGGCTTTTCGACGTAGCGCTTGGTCTCCCAGATCGGAGCGTCCTGGCCGACCTCTCGATTGAGGCCCCAGGTTGCTGCGCTGCGGACGATATGCGCCAACGGTCGCACCCCGACCTGCTTCACCGACGATGCGGTGCGCAGGATGATTTTGCCGTGGTCGACGGGACTCGACATGACCAGCAGATTGATCTCGATGCCGAAGCGTTCGATGCTCACGCGGACCAGGGAGTATCCAAGCCCGTGAACCTCGACGCCGAACTTGGCGATGAAGCTGAGCTTACTGCCGAGCGGATATCGGATTCCGTAGGCACCTTTTAACAGATGGCCGTCGACCTCGAGGTCCCCTTCAGTCCAGGCGCCGCCGAAGCCGTGAACTTGAACGAAGTGCCCGATGTCGACGCTGTTCTCACTCGTCTCTTGAGGATGACTGTTCAGCTCCATCGTCCGAGTGCTGAAGGCCGTCCATCCTTCGGCGGGGCCCGGCAAGACCGGGACCTCCCAATCGGGCTGCTTTCCTTCGGGGTGGTACCAGGCGAAAATGTACTCGTTGTGCTCGCGCACCGGCCACGTGGAGAGCTTGGCCTTGCGGGGAACTCCCTTGCCGTAGGCGGTCTTCACGCAGCGGCCGTCACCCCCGAATTCGAAGCCATGAAATGCGCATCGGAGGTTCTCGCCCTCTACCTTGCCTGCGCCAAGATGCGCGCCCAAGTGCGGGCAATACGCGCCGGTAAGCCGCGCTTCGCCGGACTCGGTTCGGTAGAGGATGAGCTCCTCGCCAAAGTACTTCACCGGCAGAATCTGGCCCGCGCGAACCTCTTTCGAGGTGGCGACTGTGTACCAACCAAGAGGAATGTCTGGAAAACGATAGTTCTCAACCACGGTTACTCTCCAACGGAAGGCTCTCGAGGACCCTCTCTCGTCGGGCAATGTAGGCTCATCCCCGTTTGTGGGCCGAAAAAGCGGCTGAACGGTGCTCAAGGCAGGGTGAACGGTCGTCGACTGGGGACGAACGGCGTCCTCTCTCGGCACGAGCGCGAAAATACCTTGTTTCGCTAGTAGTTCCGACCTCTCGCGGAGGCCGCCGATCTCTTTACAAGGCTCGCGAAACCGATATTAACGCCTCTGTGATTGCACGTTTACTAGGTCTGCCGGACACGCCCGGCGTGATGTTTCTCGTCTTCGCCGGCGGCGGGATGCTCTACTTTTTTTCGATCGCCTCGGTGGCGTACTTTCTCTACTTCAAGAAGTTCAAGGATCGCTTTCATCCGGACTATGAGCTCGATCCCAAAGAGATGAAGTCGGCGATCAAGTGGGTCGTCATCGGGATCATCGGAAACGGCGTCCTGATGCTTCCGATTCACCTGCTCATCGCGAAGAACTACTCGAAAATGTACTACAACGTCAGCGACCACGGCTGGGGTTGGATGTTCGCGCAGGTGATTTTGCTCCTCGTCTTCACCGAGACGCTGATTTACTGGACGCACTACGCGTTTCACCGCGTCCCCTGGCTCTGGAAGTACGTTCACGAGCGCCACCACAAGTACAGAGTGCCGCAGCCCTATTCCGCATTGTCCTTCAATCCGATGGACTCTTTTCTGCAAGCGGTTCCACACCACATTGCAGCGTTTTTCTTTCCGGTTCACGCGGTCGTCTACGTTGCCTCGGTGACCTTCGTGACGCTCTGGGCGGTCTGCATTCACGATCGCGTGAGCTTTTTCCGCTGGCCCTGGCTCAACTACACGGACCACCACACGCTCCATCACTGGTACAGCGACTTCAATCTCGGTCAGTACTTCACGTTCTGGGATCGCCTCGTCGGCACCTACCGAAGCCCGAAGGTCGACTACGAAGATGTACCCGAAGGCATCATCTATCGGCCGACAAGCGCGCCCCCGATTTCGAAGGCGCCCACCGCGCTCGGTGGGCGCTCCGCCAACCGCCCGCTCGTCAGCGGGTGATGCGGAAGTCGGTGTACTCGCCCGTGTAGCTTCGCCAGCGGACGTCGACCGCGTCGACTCTTGCCGTTGAAGGGCCGGCGTGCGCCCAGTTCAAGAAGTCCTTCACGTCGTCCTCTTCGCCCTCGGCGACGATCTCGACCGAGCCGTCGCCGCGGTTCTTCACCCAGCCACTCAAGCCGTGTTGCCTCGCTTCGCGCTGCGCGGTGGCCCGAAAGTACACGCCCTGAACGCGTCCGCGGACGACGAGGTGAATTCGCTTCTGGCCCATCGCTCAGTTATTGCCCATCGGCTCGGCGCCGCAAACCTCAACCGTATCGTACGCCTAAGACGTGGAAGTACCCGAAAACCAGAAGCTTTCCGACATGGCTGCCGATCGAGCCACCGGCCTCGGCCGCAAGGCCCTTGGCGAAGGCAAAGGCTTCCGCCGCATGCACCGCCAAGAGGCCCAAGAACAGCATTTGGCCGATTCCTGCCTGCGGTACGGATGCCGGCGCGAGGAACGAAAGAACGCCCCAGGCCCATCCTGTGAGCACGACGACTTTTCCGAGCGCGATTGCGAGCTTCATGCGCGGAGCATACTCAATCCGGGAGTCTCATGACACCTGGAAGCGGTTCACCTGGGGCGCCAGGCGGAGCGGGGATGTTCAACAGCGCAGCCAGCGTCGTCGCCACTCGCAGCGCGTCATGTGTTTCTTCGGTCGTGCGGCGCTCGATGGCGGTGCCCCACATCAGGACGGGCACGCGGCGATCGTAGTCCCAAGGGGTCCCGTGGTTCGTGCCGCCAAGCTCAGAAAGCGCGTCGAACCAACCCGGCTCGGTGACGAGGTAGAGATCGCCCGGTGGGTCGTCCGGGAGAGTCGCGCCGATCAGCCTCTCGATGTTCTTCCCGCTCGTTCGCAGCTCGGCGGCGTTTCGCGCGTCGTAGACCGCCTGGACCCCTTCGATTTGAGGCATGGCCTTGCGCAGCACTTTGGTGAGCTCGTCGTGTCGCGCTTTGCCGTCAGCTGCGTAGGTGAACAAAGGCGCAACATAACCGGCGACCCAGTCGCCTCCGCCCAAGGCAGAGTCGGCGGCTCGCTCGGCGGTCTCTGTCAGCGCGTTTCCGCGAATGCGTCCACCTGGCCTGCCCTCGGCGTTCGCGCGCTCCGGCAACTCGGCGACTCCGTGGTCGGCGGTGAGGACGAAAGCGACCGGACCTCGCGCCTCCAGAAGCCTCACGAAACGCGTCAGCGCGCGGTCGATCCGCTGCATGTTGTCCGCGTACTCCCAGGACTGCGGACCCCAAATGTGTCCGACGATATCGGTGCCTGAGATTCCGAGCGCCAGGAAATCCGGCACATCGTCGATGCCCATTTGATTGGCCTTGACCACCGCGTAAGCCGCCGCCATCAGGTACTCACTCGAGTCGGGGGTTCCGGCAAAGGCGTACCAGGGGTCGGGCGCCTCCCGTGGATCGTGCGGGAAGCTTGGATACATTTCGCCAGGCGAAGCGTCGGGGCCAAGCTGCGACTCGAGCCGCGTCGGATCAACCGGCTCCCATGCTTGCAGCAGAGGCTCGACCGGGTTTGCTTTGTTGAAATCGCGAAGCCACTCCGGAAGCGTCTTCTTTGGTGCGTAATAGGTCGATGTCGTCATCGCCCGAGCGACCGCGTCGTAGAAGACCGCGATGTCGGGCGACTTGCCGACCGGCAGCGCTGCCGAGCGCCCCTTGATCGAGATGCCGACGATCTGTGCTTTGCCGTCTCTCTCGCGGTGCAAGATGTCCGCAACGGTTTCCGCGCGAAGTTGGGTAGGGCTCACGTACCGGTTCGGGTTCCCGAGCACCGCGTGTTTTCTGTCGTCGACCGTACGACGCGACCCGAGCTCGGGGTCGTAGACGGCGTTTGCGACGATCCCGTGAACGGCCGGCGAAACCCCGGTCGTGAGCGACGCGTGCCCGGGCGCTGTCTGGGTCGACGCGTAGGGAAGCTCAGCGATGAGAGCAGCGCCATCTTCATGGGCGCGGCGAATCACGCTGTCGCTCGGCAGCAGGAGCAGTTGCTCGTCGAGGACCCAGGAGCCGAGCTGATCGATTACGATCAACACCACGAGCTTCGGAGCCACGCTAGCCTGGGAAGCAGGCCTTGGAGGTGCGGACGTCTTTTCGACCGTCGTCACGAAGATCGTCGCGGCCGCGAGCGATGTCGCAAGGATCAGGGGTGCGCTTGCCTTCGATTTGATCGTCACCAGCGCAACTTAACTTGGGTAAATGCCTGCCGCTAGGCGCGAGAAGACGGGAGGCTTGAAACTTGGGGCTGGTCGGCGCTAGAGCTATGAGGGAGATGAGCCGACGGTCACAAAGCATCCATGCCAAAGCCCGCATGGCGCGAGGATGGTCCATCGGCTTTTACATCGCCGGAGTGGCAGCCCTGGGTGCTGGCCTGCTCGTGGGCGGAATCGTTGCCGCGGCGACTGGGACCGGCGCAGGTCTCGCCGTGGCTGCGGTGATCGCCGGCGGCGGCGTTGCAACCGGAGGCTTGAGCCTTTGGGAGAGCCGTCGCTTCAGCCAGCGCGCGAAGCGGCTTGCGAGCAGGATTTCGGAACGGCGCCTCTTTGCCTTGGCGGAGAAACACGGCGGCACCTTGCGCGTCATCGACGTGTCCAACGGCCTAA
>CAMYJN010000146.1 GCA_947258625.1 uncultured Polyangiaceae bacterium
CCCGCAATCACCGCGGTGTCCCAAAGGAGCGCCTGCTCCTCGGCCGAGAAGCGCTCGGCGGCGATTGGAGCGACTGTTTCGAGCGCCCGTTCCGGATCCTGGAGCTGCAGTTGGCACGAGGCCAAGTGAAGCGAGGCGCGAAGGGCAATGGCCTGGTCCGCGCTTTGTTCGGCCTGCTCGAAGTGAGGAATCGCGCTCTGGCATCGGCCGATGTCGGAGCTCAGCACGCCCAGCTCGAGCCTCGCCAAATCCGCTTCCGTCGTGCGCTGATTGTCGATGATGAACGCCTCGTACGCGCGTTGCGCGCCTGCGATGTCGCCACTGGACGCGAGCGAGCGAGCCCGGGAAATTTCGGATGGAGGAGCCTTTTCGAGCGGGCTCTCGACCTTCTTTGGCGCACAGCTGAACAGGAGGATCAGCGCCACACACGACAACGCGCTTCTCGACATGACGGCGCACGATACATGCCTCACCGCCAACGGTCACACCCCCGCATCCCAGCGCTTGGCCAGTGCCGCAAATTCCTCGACCGAAAGCGTTTCGCCGCGCCGCCCGGGGTCGATCGCCGCCTCGCTCAGTGCACGCGAAGCTCGGCCCGAATCGCCGAGGGCGCGCAGGGCGTTGTGAAGCGTTTTCCGGCGCATCTGAAATGCGGCACGAACCACCGCCTGAAACGACTCGGTCTCTTCCGCCAACGGGGCCTCGCGCGGAACGAACCGTACGACCGCGCTGTCGACCTTCGGCGCAGGATAGAAGGAGCCCGGCCGGAGTCGACACACCGTTTCGACCTCGAAGGCCGCACGCGTGAACACGGTGAGAGCACCGTACTCTTTCGTTCCCGGGGCTGCGATCAGTCGATCCCGCACCTCTCGCTGGACCATCAGGATCGCACCATCGAGCACGGCGCGGTGGGCCACCACCTGCCGGATGATCGCTCCGGTGGCTTGATAGGGCAGGTTTCCTGCAACAACGAGCTTTGACCCACAAGCCTTTGAATACGCATCGAGATCGAGCTCGGCAGCGTCACCCAAGCGAACCACCAGCCGGTCCTGCTTTGCGAACTCTTCCTCGAGCACGCGTACCATGTCTCTATCCAGCTCGACGGCGAGAACCGTGGCGCCGCGCTCGAGAAGGGCATGGGTCAGTGCGCCCAGGCCCGGCCCAAGCTCCACGATCTGTTCACCCATTCCCAGGGCAGCGTCTGCGATTTGAGCGATGGCGCCGGGCTGGATGAGGAAATTCTGAGAAAAAGACCGCTTCGGCTGCAGCTCGTATTTCCTAAGCAGATCCCTGGTATCGGGGGGCACGGTTCCATCACCCTTCATCGGCTCAAGTCTCCAAGATCATAAGTATTTCGGCAGAAAAACAACACGACAAATCCCGTTGTGGCACAGCCGTTGTCAGGGGTGAAGGCGTTATTATATTGGTCTCACCCGGAGATTGACCTAGGTTAAAGACAGAGGAATAAATGCTTCCAGGCTTCATCATCGACCAGATTCGTCAGCGTGAGGAAGAAGAGCAGGCAAAGCGCCAAATTCCTCAGATTCAGCTGCCTGTTCCGATTCCAGATGGCTCCAAGCCACCCGAACGCAAAGACGACTCAGACCGCGGCGTGGTGATCATCGACCTGGGCGCCGAGTGACAATCCGCTAAACTCCGGGTGTGTCAGACCGTGCCTTAGTGAGCCTGGATGCGCTAGCCGACTCGGTGTGGGAGCAGGCGGATCGAGGCGAGCTCGGCGAGGCGTTTCGCCTGGTTTGGGAGGCGGAAGAGGTCCCCGAGCGGGCTGCGGACCGGCAGTGCACGCGGGCGGAGCTCCAAGCGTTCTGCGGCAATGAAGACGCGGCCCTCGCGCTGATCGCGGGCCTCGTGGAGCCGAACGGTTCGTCCTCGATGGTTCGTGCGCGGGTCGCCGCGTCACGGGGAGACTGGGAGCCGGCGCTCGAGCACGCGCTGGATGCAACGAGCCCTTCGCGCGCCAACGGTCGCGCTCTTTTGTTGGCAGCACGTGCGAGTATCGAGCTAGGCCGCGCACGAGAGGCTTGCGGACTCCTCGACCGTATCGACCAAGACGGCCCGATCGACGCCTTGGCCGTCGACGCACTGCGTGGCCTGCTCACCGGTGATGACCCCGCGACGGCTCTGACTCGAATCATCGAGCGCGCACACGCTCAGGGCGCGGCCCGCATCTGCGCCGAAGCCTGGGCCGACCTGAGCGAGCTCCATCGCGCTCAAAGCGAAACCGAGCAAATGCGGAAGTCGGCGCTGCGTGCGGTGGAGCTTTGGGACGACATGGCGACTTCGCTGCCGCCGCCTCTCCGAGCGGGCTTCTGGTGCGATGCGAAGCGGCAATCCATGCGCACGAGGTGCAAGCAAACAAAGGCGGGGCCGCCCCCGTCCTCCAAGAACATGCTTACGCCCCTGCTCACCAATCTGCGACGGCTCGCAAGCGAACGGGATCTCTCGAAGCTGCTGTCCGTCATTACCGATGGCGCCGTCGCGCTCAGCGGCGCCGAACGCGGCTTCGTCTTGCTGGTCGACGAGCAGGGCGCGCTCGAAGCAAAGACGATCCGCGGCGCCAAGAACCAGCTCGGCAAGGAGACCGCGGCGTTCAGCCGTTCGATCGCCGAGACGGTTCTCATTGACGGTGAGCCGGTGGTGACGGTCGACGCGACGCACGACACCCGTGTTCAAGACTACATGTCGGTCCATCAATTGATGCTCAAGTCGGTCGCCTGTCTTCCAATCGAGTCGCGGGGAAGGACCTGGGGTGTCCTGTACTTGGAGCACAGAAGTGCCAGTGGACGATTTTCGGGGACGGATCTGACACTGCTCCGGGCCTACGCAGACCAGGCCGCCATTGCGATTGAGACTTCTCACCTCTTCGAGCGCGTCGAGGCTCAGAGACAGGACCTGGAGCGCGCCAACCTCGCACTACGCGAAGCCAACGCCCATCTCGAGCAGCGGCTTCATGGCCAGGCCGAGGCGCTTCAACGGACCCAGCAAGAAATCGCTTCACTTCAAATGTCGACTTCGGGAGGCGAGCGCTGGGGCCTGGTGGGTGCCAGCGACGGCATGCGACAGGTGTATGAGTTGCTCGATCGACTTGCCGGCAACGAAGTGCCGGTGGTCGTTACGGGAGAGAGCGGGACCGGCAAAGAGCTCGTGGCTCGCGCCATCCACCGAGGAAGCTTGCGCGCCGAGGGCCCCTATGTCTCGCTCAACTGCGGTGCGATCCCTGAGGGCATCCTCGAAAGCGAGCTCTTTGGTCACGTCGCCGGGGCGTTCACCGGAGCGACACACGCACGGGACGGGGTCTTTGCGCAGGCGCATCGCGGAACGCTCTTCATGGATGAGATCGCGGACATGCCGCCACGCATGCAGCTCGATTTGCTACGGGTGCTCCAAGATCGACGCGTGCGTCCGGTCGGGGGCGCCGTGGAGAGACCCATCGATGTCCGCCTCGTCACCGCCTCGAAACGTCCGCTCCGAGAACTGATCGACGAAGGCAAGCTTCGCGAGGATCTGTACTACCGATTGGCTGTGGTGGAGCTGGCCTTGCCGCCGCTTCGTGAACGGCGCTCCGATATTCCGCTTCTGTGCGATCACTTCCTACGGAGGATCGCCGAGGAGCGCGGGGAGCGCGCCAAACGCCTGAGCCGCGAGGCTTTGCAGCGCCTCTGCGCCCACGACTACCCGGGCAACGTTCGGGAGCTCGAGCACCTTCTGGTCAACGCCACGGTGTTCGCCGCGTCGGACTGCATCGAGGCAGAAGAGCTCGCGATCGAGCCCGGCCGAGCTTTGCGGCCGTCGAGCGCAGACCTAGGCAACTACGAGTCTTTCAAGGATGCCGAGCGCGATCGCATTCTGGCTACCCTCAACACGCACGGCTGGAACCGTGCGAAGGCGGCGCGCGCTCTCGGCATGGCGAGACGGACGTTCTACCGCCGGCTCAAAGAGCACCGAATCGTGCTTCCTCGAGGGAAGGGCGCGAAGGATGAAGACTCGCGGCCTTAGCCTTAGAGGCTGGCGGGCGAGACCGCGCTTGAAACACCGGCGTCGTACTTGTCGGGCGACTCCCCCGGGGGCAGGTACAAGGGCGGCTCGCCGGGCCGTGACCAGTCGACCCAGTAAACCGCCTTCGAGCGGACATCGATATGGACGAAGCTGCTGCGCGGGTAGTAGCCGACCCCGACCTTGTTGAGCGTCAGACAGTAGTCGCGAACGACCTCGTTCGGCACACCTTCCACGCGGATGTCGATTGCTTCGCCCGTCGAGTGCCGGCTCGAGCCGCCCTCTTCACTAGTCTTCGAGCGGTACGCGCTCAAGACCACGATCGTCCGGCCGTTGAAATGATCGGCGAGATACGCCAGTGCACGCATCAGCCGTGGATGCGGGCGCTTCACTTCATCGGTTTCCCGGTCGCGAAGAAATCGACCGAGACGTTGCCGGGCCTTTGGGTCGGGTTTCCCGCTTTTGCCGAAAAGGCGTACCCGTAGCGTCTCCTGGCTGGCTGGGCGCTCGAGGGTGACCAGGCCGGACAGGACCGAGTTCCGCGCCTTGGTCGCATTGGCGCTCGCGCTGTAGCCGGGCAGCTTGAGCCGTTGCCCGACACGAAGGGTGGAATCGGGCTTGAGACCATTCGCCTGCGTCAGAGCCTTGACGCTCACCTTGTTGAGCTGGGCGATGCCGGTGAGCGTCTGCCCCGGATAGACGTAGACGACGCCTTTGGGTGGAATCCGCAGAACCTGGCCGACCCGCAGGCTCGAAGTCTTTTTCAGCCGATTCGCCGCCGCCAGATTCGTCACCGAGAGGCGATATCGCTTGGCGATCGCGCCCAGCGTCTGACCCTGCTGCACGGTGTGCTTCCGCTGCGCTTGTGCGGGCGCATGTAAGAGGAAGACCAAAAACATCGCGACGATCGCGCGCCACGCCCCATTCCAGCTCATCACGACCCGAGGAGTATTGACGAGTCCCCGGTCAGGGCAACTAAGCGACGAAGATCCCGGTTTTTTTGCCTTCGGCGACGAGCGTTGCGACCATGAATTCAGACACCTTCGCTCGTTGACATTCGGTGGGTTCGCGCGTCGAGCACAGGCAGTGCTTGACGATCGCGGATGTCAGTGTTCCGCTCACTAGGTTCACCTAATTTAGGCCTAATTAGCACATAATTTAGTGCTAAATTTTCCTAAGTTGCTTGACCCTAGGGTGGTTCGGTCATAGCCTGGTCGAGGAACGGCGCGATGCGCGCGCCTCCCCCGGCGAGCCAAATCATGACCTACGACCCAGAGGCAAACGAAGCGATGCAGAAGCCGAACGCGTTGGCTGCATCCGCCTCTGATGCGAGCGACCGAGACGGGGCTTCCAAGCCCAAGGCGAACAAGAAAAGCGGCAACAAGCCGAACAATGTTCGCAAGATTCGGATCGAACGCATGATGTCCAAAGCTGAGTTGGCTCGACGCGCGAACCTATCGGTGTTGACGATTGATCGTGTCGAGAAGGGTTTTGGATGTCGGATGGACACAAAACGGAAGATTCTCGAAGCTTTAGGTCTGAGGCTCGCCGATCGGGTGCGTGTGTTCGGCGAGGAGGAGTAGCGTGGCTACATGGCGTCTGAGGGGAAGAACTTAATCGGCGTCGACATCGGTTCGAGCGCGATTAAAGTCTGTGAAATCAAAGAGGGGCGACGGGGAGCTCGAACCATCACCAGGTTCGGTTATCACCCTCTTCCTGCCGAAACCATCGTTGATGGTCACATCATCAACTCGAGCGCCGTTGTGGAGGGGCTCGAGAAGCTGTTCGCTGGCACCAAGCGGCGAAATGTCGCGCTTCGCGCCAGCGGCCACAGTGTGATCATCAAGAAGATCTCGATGCCTCTGATGACTGCGGCTGAGCTCCACGAGCAGATCAATTGGGAAGCCGAGCAACACATCCCGTTTGACCTCGAGGAGGTGCACGTGGACTACGAAGTGCTCCACGAGCGCGCCGATCACGGCCAAATGGACGTCTTGCTCGTCGCGGCAAAGAAGGAAGAAATCACCGATCTCACGAACCTGGCCATGGAAGCTCGACTTCGTCCCATGGTCGTAGACCTGGACGCGTTCACCATCCAAAACGTCTTCGAAGCAGGCTATGGCGGCGCATCGGAGGACGAAACGACGGTGCTGGTGCACTGCGGGGCGTCGACGACGACGGTGAACATCCTCGCGGACGCCACGACCGCATTCACGCGAGACATCGCCAACGGTGGGAACTCGATCACCGAAGAAATTCAGCGGCAGCTCGGCATCGGTCGTGACGAAGCCGAGTCGTACAAGTGCGGCGGGGAGGGGCGTGGAATCGTTCCGCGCGAGGTCCCCGAGATCGTCAATCAGGCGGTTGAGCAGCTCGCTGGCGAGATACAGCGTTCCCTCGATTTCTACCTGGCAACCAGCGGTGACCGCGAGCTGAGCCGAATCTGCTTGTCGGGCGGTACGGCGA
>CAMYJN010000147.1 GCA_947258625.1 uncultured Polyangiaceae bacterium
GGGCCTCAAGGCGCGCAGAGTCGTCGGCGTGAATCCCTACCAGTTCGGGGTCATCGCGGCGACGGACCAGCACAACGCAAACCCCGGCGACGTCGGCGAGGACGACTACATCGGCGCCGCTGGCGTGCTCGACAATTCACCGGAGGTTCAGCTCGGCCGATGGACCTGTGAGCTTGGCGACCCGGGCTGCGAGGACCGGGAGTTCGATCCAAGCGAGGACGCGTACTACTACGCGCGCATCTTGGAACAACCGACCTGCCGGTGGAACACCCGCCGCTGCGTGACCCAAGTCGTCAATTGCGTCGACCTCGACGCGGCGGATGGCACCTTCTCACCCGAATCCGGCAACGCAGGCTTCGAGGGCTGCTGCGACATCACGGGCGCGCCGGGGAGCTTCGCTGGCACCAACCGATTCGACGTCATCCGCGAGCGAGCATGGACCTCGCCCATCTGGCACGAAACCTCGCTGGACCTCTAAAGGAGGCGCATCCTGAAATACACGATCTGGGGCTCGGTTCTTTCTCCCTTCTCGCTCAAGGTGCGCGCGATGTGCGATTTCGCGCAAGTCGAATACCAATGGCTGCCCGCCGACGGAACCCTCATCCAAGGCCTTCGGGTCAATCGTCGCGTCCAGCGCCTGAAGGCCGGACGCCTGCCGCTGACCTACCCGCCGCGCGACGAGTTTGACGAGTACCCGCTCGTACCCTTCCTCTTCGGCGACGACGGAAGCAACATCTACGACTCGACCGCAATCGCCGAATGGCTCGATACCCATCACGGTACGGAGGCGCGACGACTGATTCCGAAGCATCCGGTTTGCGAGCTCGTCGCCCGATTGATCGACGACCACTTCGACGAGTTCGGGCTCTACGTCGCGCACCACCATCGCTGGGTGACGTCAGCAAAGGATAACGATGCCGGCGAGCGAGTGGCGAACGAAATGGCTCGCGCGCTGCCGGCCCTGGGGCGCCGTCAATTCGCGCAATGGTTCGCGCGGCGGCAGGTGCGGCGCCTTCCCTATCTGTTCAGCGTCGCGCCCGAGGGCTACCGCGTCGAGGGATTGCCCCAGGCCTTGACGCCACCAAGCCGTCCGGACTTCCCTGAAACCCACACACTCCTCGACGACGCGTTCATTCGTACGCTCGATCTCGTCGAAAACGTACTGCGGGAGCGGCCGTTTCTGTTCGGCGCCCGCTTCACGCTAGCGGACGCGAGCGTCTACGGTGAGCTAGGGATGAACACGAGCGATCCGGCTGCGGAGCGAATCATCGCAGAGCGCGCACCGACGCTGCACGCATGGCTCGAGCGTCTGCACGAGCGAGGCGCAAGCAAGCTCGAAGACGGTGAAGAGCCCGCAGAGGCTCACCTCGACGTCTTGGCGCCGCTGCTCGACGAAATCGTCCAGATTCATGTGCCCTTGATGGAGCAGAACGAGCGAGCCTACGAGCGTCACAAAGCCGAGGGGCAAACTCGCTTCAATGAAGCTGCGTTCCAACGCAACGAAGCACTCTACGATGGCGAGCTGCTCGGCCAACCGTTCCGCGCGGTCGCCAAGACGTTCCAAGTCAAGGGATGGCGGAACCTGAAGGCTCGCTATCGGGACCTCGAGCCGGCGCATCGATCCGCGCTACCGGTCGACGTCCGCAACGCCTTGGACGACGCGGTCACTTTCCGATGACGGACCAGAACGCGGTTCCCGCCCAAATGCGTGCCGCAAGATCGACGCCCGACCGGCCCTGCCCAAAGCCGATACCGGGCCCGACTTCGATCAATACGAATGGCGCGGTTTTCTTGCTGGCCTTGATCTCCACGCCCAGGCGCACCATTAGCGGAATCACGCCGCCGAAGCCGGTTCCTTTGACCCAACTGAGGTCGATGGGAATCACGCCGTCTGTCACTACGCTCAGCTTGGGATTGACGTCCACGCTGACGGGGACCGCAAGCTCGATCCGCGAGACCACGGTTGGGGTGTTGACGCCAGCCGACCCAGCCAAGAGCCCTGGCGTCACTCGAAACCCGAGGTCGGTCGTGGACCCAGGCCGCTTGTGGTTCCAAAGGTGGAAGCGAAGCGGTGCGTAGACGGCAAAGGCGATCCGCGGGTCGTCCCAAGCCCCGGACCATGGGCCGTACACGAGCTCACCGCCGAGCGCCCAGTCGAGTCTGTTCCTCACCAAACTGACCTGAGGGCTCAGATGCGCGAGCCCCCCGGCCGATCGTGGTCGCCGGGGGGTCCGGTGGTTGGGTTGTGCCTCGAGCTTCGTTCGATTTAACGACCCGCTTAGTCGAGGTCGATTTCCACGTGAGCGGTGACGCGGCCACCCTCTGCCTCGGCGCTGCCCACCCAAGTTCCGGTCGCGCCCTCAAATCGGCGAGTACCGCCTGTGACGGTGCCTTCAAACTCGACAGAGAAGATGCCCGCAATGGGCGCCCCCGTGTCGGGATCCACGACCGTTGGTTGAAAGCAGTAGAAACTCAGGTCGTCGTCGGTCGTCACGGAAAGAATTGAACCGTCCTTGTAGGTGAAAACGGCCGTTGTGCTGAGACCAGCTCCGGGCAAGACGCCGCACCGCGAATCCGCCCCACCCGCCTCAATGATGGTTTGCGCCGAGAAGATTGGTCTGCCGGACTTCCCTTTCGCGATTCCGCTTTGCATCGAGGTGGAGACTGCGCCGAGAGGCGTGGGCCTTCCGTCCGTGCTGCTCGTGATGAAATTGCTTCCCGAGACCCTAAGGTCGAGGTCCGGTCCTCGGTTCCACCACCAAGCCTGTGCGTCCGGCACCGCGAACAGGGCCAAGCCCAGCGCGGCTGCTGTGATAACGATTCCCGTTTTCATGATGAGTCTCCTTTTCCGAATGAAAGAGGCGGCCCGCGTGGGTGGGAACGGCCCGTATGCCGTGGACTTTTCACCTCGATCACATGAGGCTAGACTTCGCGCTCGGGGGCGATGGCAGCAGAGGGCTGCCCCGACTTCCAACACTCGTTGCCATGCTGTTTCTCACGGCGGTTGGGGCCATTACCGGCCTCACATTCATTCTTGCTACCGCGTTGGTGCTGGCCAACAAGCGGCTGTACGTCTACGAGGATCCGCGAATTGACGCGGTCGAGGAGATGCTCCCTCACGCGAACTGCGGTGCCTGTGGGTTCCCGGGGTGTCGCCCGTTTGCCGAAGCGCTGACCAAGGGCGCGGCGCTGCCAGGCAAGTGCACCGTGAGCTCCGGCGAGGAAAGAGCGGGGATCGCAAGCTTCCTAGGCGTCGACGTCGGGGCCGAAGAAAGAATCGTGGCGCGACTCGCCTGCGCCGGCGGCACCAACGTGGCCCGCAACCACGCGCGATACCACGGAGAGCAGACCTGCCGCGCCGCGGCAAAGGTCGCCGGCGGCGGAAAAGGCTGCTTTTGGGGCTGCCTGGGCCTCGGCGACTGCGACGTCGCCTGCGACTTCGATGCCATCCACATGAACGCGCACAAGCTCCCGGTGGTGGACGAGGCGCTGTGCACCGCCTGCGGCGACTGCGTCGAGGTCTGCCCCAAGGACTTGTTCTCCCTGCACAAAGAAAGCCATCGGCTCTGGGTCGCCTGCAGCTCCCAAGAGGCCGGCGACGAGGTTCTCGAGGACTGCGAGGTCGCGTGCACCGGCTGCGCCCGCTGCGAGATGGACGCTCCCCGAGGCCTCATCAGCATGAAGCTGAGCCTCCCGGTGGTGGACTACAGCAGGCCCCACAAAACGAAGACTCCCATTGAACGGTGCCCGACAGGGGCTATCGTCTGGATCGATCCCAAGGCCGGGCCGCTGAAGGGGCCGGCAGCCAAGAAAATCATTCGAAAGGGCACGCTCCGCGACGCCCCAACTTAGAACCAAGGGCCAAAGCCCGACAGGTGGTTTCGATGTCCGCGCTACGCTTCGGTAAAAAGAACAAGGGCCATGGGAAAAACGGGAACGGTGAGGTCAAGTACCCCGGTTCCCGCGCCGCGCTGGACGGCAACAGCGCGGTGATCATGTGTGAGCGCGAGTCGAGCGATGCTGCTGGCGCTTACCCGATCACGCCCTCGACTCAGATGGGCGAGTACTGGGCGGAAGCCGCCGCTCGCGGACACATCAACGTGTCGGGGCGTCCTCTGATCTTCATCGAGCCCGAAGGCGAGCATGCGGCGGCCGCGGTCACCGCCGGCATGGCGATGACCGGCATGCGTTCGGCAAACTTCTCATCCGGCCAGGGCATCGCGTACATGCACGAGTCGCTCTACGCGGCGGTGGGCAAGAGGCTGACTTACGTGTTGAACGTCGGCGCACGGGCGATGACCAAGTCGACCCTGAACGTGCACGCCGGGCACGACGACTATCACTGCGTAGACGACACGGGCTTTTTTCAGATGTTCGCCAAGGACGCACAGTCTGCGGCGGACTTGAACATCATCTCGCACAGGATTGCCGAATTGTCCCTCACGCCCGGGGTCATCGCCCAGGATGGTTTCCTCACGACGCATCTCATCGAGTCATTGATGGTGCCGGAGCGGGAGCTCATCGCCGAGTACCTGGGTCGACCGGACGACATCATCGAGACGCCCACACCCGCGCAGAAGATCATCTACGGCGAAACCCGTCGGCGTATCCCGCTGCTCTGGGACGTGGACAACCCGGTGATGTCCGGGCTGGTCGAAAACCAGGACTCCTACATGCAGAGCGTGGCCGCCCAGCGGCCGTTCTTCTTCGATCACATCCAGGCTCTGAGCGAACGGGCGTTCGAAGAATTCTACGCGCTCACGGGTCGTCACTACAGCCGGGTGATGACCTACCGGGCCGACGACGCCGACTACTTGATCGTGGGACAAGGCAGCATGATCCCCTCTGCCGAAGCCGTCGTGGACTACCTGCGAGAATCCCGAGGTCTCAAGGTCGGTGTGGTGGACATGCTGATGTTCCGTCCGTTCCCCGGTGATTTCATTGGAAGGATCGTCCAGGGAAAAAAGGGCGTTGCCGTGCTGGAGCGGCTCGATCAGCCGCTTGCGGTCGACTTGCCTCTGATGCGAGAGATCCGCGCGACGATCAGCAAGTGCCTCGAAAACGGGAAAGACCCGAAGCATCCAGCCTACCCTGAGCTGGCCACGTACAAGTCCCTGAACGACGCGCCGGAGCTGTACTCCGGCTCCTTCGGCATGGGCAGCCGCGACCTGCAGCCCGAGGGCATCGTCGGCGCGGTCGAGAACATGCTCGACGGCGGCGCAAAGAAGAAGCTGTTCTACCTTTCGATCGATTTCCTGCGGGACGAGGCGATCACGCCGAAGCAGGAGATGTATCAGCAGACCATCCAAGAGGCGTATCCCGAGGTCAAGGAGCTCGCGGTTCGGGGCTCGGAAAACCCCAACCTGATGCCCAAGGACAGCATCACCGTTCGGTTTCACTCGATCGGCGGCTGGGGTGCGATCACGACGGGCAAGAACCTCGCGATGACGCTGTTCGATCTCTTGGGCTACCACATGAAGGCCAACCCGAAGTACGGCTCGGAGAAGAAGGGCCAGCCGACCACTTACTATCTGTCGGCGGCGCCGGAGCCGATCAAGATCAACTGCGAGTACTTCTACGTCGACGTCGTGCTGTCGCCCGACCCGAACGTCTTCGGGCACACCAACGCGCTGGCCGGGCTCAAAGAGGGCGGCGTCTTCATCATCCAGAGTGACGAGGCTTCGCCTGAAGAGCTCTGGGCGAGCATTTCGCCGACCTACCAGAAGATCATCATCGACAAGAAGATCAAGGTCTACTACTTGGACGCGTTCCAGATCGCCCGCGACGAGGCGACCGACCCCGAGCTCCAGCTCCGGATGCAGGGCATCGCGTTCCAAGGTGCGTTCTTTGCTGCCTCGCCGGTGATGGCGCAGGCGGGTTTCACCCAAGAAAAGCTACTCGACGCCATTCACGACCAGCTTCAGGAGAAGTTTGGCTCCAAGGGACGCAGGGTCGTCGAAGACAACGTCCGAGTGGTGAAGCGCGGTTTCGAGGAGATCCGCGAGCTGGTCCCGGGCCCGATTACCAAAGTCGGCAGCAAGGCGACCGACGGCAAGCGAAAGCTCCCGATGATGGTGAAGCCGCTTCCCCAGAGCAAGGCGCCCATGAGCGACATCCACCGCTTCTGGGAGCAGACGGGCAGCTTTTACGCACGCGGCATGGGCAACGACAACCTCACCGATCCGTTCATCGGGCTCGGCGTCATGCCGCCCTCCACGGCGCTGTTCCGGGACATGACCGGGATCCGTTTCGATCACCCCGAATGGATCCCCGAGAACTGCACCGCCTGTGGCGACTGTTACACCGTCTGCCCCGACACGGCGATTCCCGGGCTGGTGAACGAAGTGGGCCAGG